>NZ_JBTNDD010000006.1:0-230784 GCF_054511195.1 Arthrobacter sp. Sr33
CCCAGCCGGTGCTGATGCCGGTGGATGCCAGCCAGGCCATCTCCAGATAGAACTTCTGGCTGGTATCCACATCGGCAAACGGTGATCTTGTTGGGGGAGTGAACGCCGGGCCGCCCGTCATGCGGTACATGAACGCGGCCATCGCGTCACGGTTCACTGGGGTGAGGGCACGGTAGGTTTTCGTGCCATTGGGTCCAGCCCAGCCGGTGCTGATGCCGGTGGATGCCAGCCAGGCCATCTCCAGATAGAACTTCTGGCTGGTATCCACATCGGCAAACGGTGATCTTGTTGGGGGAGTGAACGCCGGGCTGCCCGCCATGCGGTACATGAACGCGGCCATCGCGTCACGGTTCACTGCTGTCAGAGGCCGGTATGCTCGGGCCCCGTCAAATTCGGTCCACCCAGTGCTTATTCCGCTGGCCGCCATCCACGACATTTCCCGCTGGAACTTCATGCCCACCGGAACGTCACTGAATGGCTGCGGATTAACGGCCGGTGCTACCGCTTTCACTGCCGCCGCGGCATCAACCAGCCCTGTTCCGCAACCTCCGGTGTAGCAAACTCCAGGGAATGGGCGGGAGGTCGCCTTGAGCTGTGCCTCGACCTGCGCCGGGGTAAGCGACGGATCAACCGACAGCATCAGCGCCGCGGCGCCCGCCACATGGGGCGTCGCCATCGAGGTCCCCTGTAGATAGCCGTAGCTCTCGGTCTCCGGGCCGGCGGCTCCGCTGTTCAGGGTGGACAGGATTGCGCTGGAGCGGCCGGTCGACGCATCGCCGCCGGGAGCGCTTACATCGACTTCGGGCCCGTGGTTCGAGTAGTTGGCCTTGTTTCCCTCACGACCGGTGGCCCCGACCACAACTACGTTGTTGCAGTTCGCTGGCGTCGTGTATTTTGCGAAGGTGTTTTCATTGCCCGCGGCGGTTATCACGACGGCGTTCTGGCTGTTTGCGTAGTTGATGGCGGTCTGGAAGGTTGTCCCGCAAGTGCCGGCGCCGCCGAGGCTGAGATTGATGACCTTCGCCGGGGTGGGGTTCAGGGGGAGGCCTGGCACGCTGCCGCCGGCGGCCCAGAGGGTGGCGGCAGCAACATCGCTGGTGTACCCACCGCAGGCTCCAAGAGCGCGGATTGGCTGAATCTGTGAGTCGTAGGCGACGCCGGCAATGCCCTGGGAGTTGTTCGCTACGGCGCCAATCGTTCCGGCTACGTGGGTTCCGTGCCAGGACGACGGATCGGAATTGCACTGGTCGCCTTCATCGGTCGGGTCTGAATCACGGCCGTCATTATCACCGGCGATCTGTGGGCTGGTGATGAAGTCGTAGCCGGGAATGATGTTCCCAGCCAAATCGCTATGTTCCGTAATCCCGGTGTCAATGACAGCCACCGTCACCCCCGCACCAGTTGACCGCTCCCAGGCCGAATCGACGCGCATCCCCGCCTCCGCCTCGAACAGGTTCCACTGGGAGTCGTACAGGTCATCGTCCGGGGCGATCGCCGTCGGCTGCATGAAAACATCGACCTCGGCGTATTCGACATCCCCGCGCGATTCCAGAGCGGCGACGACGCCGTCCGATTGTTCGGCAGTCAGGTCCTCTGTCGCTTCCACCACCGTTGCACCATCGACGGTGACGCCTACCTCGGTGACCGGTATCCCGAGACTGTTGACGGTGTTCTGGTAGGTCCTACCCCGTTCGCTGGTGCCGTCGCCGTTGCCGTCGAACTTCACAATGAAGCGGTCAGCAGGATGGTCTGCGGGATTGGTGTCCGTAGTCAGCGCCTCGGCAACCCCAGCGGTTTTGTCGGACTGTTGCCCAGCGAAGGCGGGCAGCGCCGTGATCGACCCGGCCAGCAGGGCTGCAGCAGCAGCGGAAGCGATTGATCGAGTCAGCCAGGAACTTTTCGGATGCCGGGGACTGGGGCCAAACGTCATAACAAGTTCCTTGAGAGCGAGGTCAAGGGACCACCATGACATCCCCCACCGGAATCATACAACCGGTCAGCGTTCCACTTCCCAGCCCCACCCCAACCCGGATCGAGTCAACACAAATAGCCACATTCCGGCACCAAACCTGCCATATGTGTTGACTCGATCCAAAGCGAGGAGGGGGGAGGTCATCCGATCGGACTAGGCCGTGCGGGGGAGTCGGGGCGCACCACCCGCTGACTAAACTGGCACTCATGATGGATCCCGCGCGCCCTGCTCCCGGAAGGCCGGACCGGTGAACCTCCTCGCCCGGCTGAAATCCCAGACGGTCGGGGACCACGACAACAACTGGGAACGCCCCGGTCCCACAAAGGATGAGCTCCGCAGGGACGTCATCGGCGTCGTCATCTTCGCGCTGGTCAGCGCGTTCGCCCTGGAACTGACCCGCGGCTTTGGGATGGTGGAGGAGGACAACCACCCGGTATGGGTCCAGCACGGAGTGCTGGCACTGATGATCGTTCCCCTGGTGCTCCGGCGCAAATACCCGGTCCTGGTGATGCTGGCGATGTCAGCCCTCTTCATCGGGCTGAGCCTGCTGTCACCCCTGGTGTCGCTTCAGCTCTCGTACCAGGTGGCGTATTTCGCCTCCCTGTATTCGGCTATTGCGTGGGCCAAGGACCGTCGGATGTTGTGGCTGGGCATCGCGGTGGTGGTGGCGGCGATGGCCCTGTGGCTCATCCTCGCCCTGACGGTGGCCAACACCTTCGACGGTGTCCTGGCGCAGAGTGAAGACAACCCTGATTTCGTTGGCGGGATCCTCGATCCGTTGGCATCGGTGGCGCTTTACAACTTTCTGGTGAACTTCGCTTACTTTGGCGGCGCCATCCTGGCCGGAATGACCTCGTGGCGCAACGCCTTGCAGCGAACCCAGCTCGCCGAACAGGCCGCGGAGATCACCCGTCAGGCCGACGAGCTGGCGAGGCGTGCGGTGGTGGAGGAACGGCTGCGAATCGCGCGTGAACTGCACGACGTCGTCGCGCACCACGTCTCGGTGATCGGCGTTCAGGCGGGTGCGGCACGCCGGGTTATCGAGAAGCGGCCGGAGGTCGCCGTCGAATCACTGCGCACCATCGAGCAAGCGAGCCGGCAAGCAGTGACGGATATGCGGAACCTCCTTGGCGTGCTCCGATCCGAGAGCACCGATCTCGGCGACACCGACGACGGCGGGCGGCGCCCCGAACCCGGCCTGGACGATCTGGAAGCACTGGCCCGCCAGCATCGGGAGCTTGGGCTGACCGTCAAGTTTGGCATGGTGGAAGACATCCCCGGCGCACTGGCCAGAGTTTCGGCACCACTGGCCCTTTCGCTATTCCGGACGGCCCAGGAATCGCTCACCAACGTGCGGCGCCATTCGACCGCCGGTTCCGCGGTGATGACGCTGCGGACCGGACTCGTCGGCGACCAGCGGTGGGTCGAGCTCGAAACAGTGGACAATGGGATGCCGCGTCCCAAATCCGAGCCAGGGTCCGGGTTTGGTCTGCAGGGCATCCGAGAACGGGTGGCACTGCACCGGGGCACTGCCGAAATTGGACCACGCTCCGAAGGCGGCTGGCGTGTCCGTGCCAGGTTCCTCGTTCACTAACCCAGAAAGACATTCCATGGATTCGATCCGCGTTCTGCTTGCCGATGACCAGGCCCTGGTTCGGGCAGGCTTCGCCACCATGCTCTCCATCGAGGAGGACATTGAGGTGGTCGGTCAGGTCACCAACGGTCAGGAGGCGGTTGATTTCGCCCACCGGCACGAGGTCGATGTGATCCTGATGGACGTGCAGATGCCACTCATGGATGGCATCCAGGCTACCGAGCTGATCACCCGGGCCGGCCGCGGGAAAGTCATCATCCTGACTACCTTCGAACGCGATGACTATCTCTTTGACGCTATCCGCAGTGGTGCCAGCGGGTTTCTCCTGAAGAACGCCGATCCTGACGATTTGATCGCCGCGGTGCAGGCGGTTGCCGGCGGGTACGCACTGCTCGCACCCGAGGTGACCGTTCGTGTGATCGAACGCTTCGCCAGGTCCCTCGAGGTTGCGGGGGAGACCACCCCCGGTGCCCAGCCCAGCGCTGAACTCCGCAAACGGCTTGACTCGCTGACCCAGCGGGAGAAGGAAATTCTCTCCAGCCTGGCGACCGGTCTCAGCAATGCCGAACTGGCCGGTAGGTTCTTTCTGGCGGAGGCCACCGTCAAGTCGCATGTGTCATCGTTGCTGGCGAAGGTGCAGGTTCGGGACCGGGTGCAGGCCGTGGTCTTCGCCTACGAAAGTGGTCTCATCCGTCCGGGGGAGTAGCAGGTTCAGCCTTTTGACTCATCCCCCGGGCGGGGGCGTTGCCTAGGGTTGATTCCAGGGAAATCTACAGGAGGACACCACATGCTGCAGGTCCAGAACCTCACGCGACGATTCGGTGAGAATACCGCTGTCGACGACGTCAGCTTCACCATCCCGTCCGGTCAGATGACCGGATTTGTTGGCGCCAACGGTGCCGGTAAAACCACCACTATGCGGATGATCATGGGGGTGCTCACATCGCATGGTGGGCAGGTGCTGATGGACGGCCGACCCATTACAGCCGACGACCGGTCAACCTTTGGTTACATGCCCGAAGAGCGGGGACTGTACCCGAAGCAGCCCATTCTCGATCAGCTGGTCTACCTCGGCCAACTGCATCGGATGACGGCCTCCGACGCGCGGGCACAAGCGCAGGACCTGCTGGATCGGTTTCAGCTCGGCGGCCGCGGCAAGGACAAACTCGAATCGTTGTCCCTCGGGAACCAGCAGCGCGTCCAGATTGCCGCGTCGCTGCTTCACCGGCCCACGGTTCTGATCCTCGATGAGCCGTTTTCCGGGCTGGACCCGGTAGCAGTCGACTCGATGGTCGAACTGTTGCGCGACCGGACAGCCGACGGAGTGCCGGTGCTGTTCTCCAGCCACCAGTTGGACCTGGTGGACCGGTTGTGCGACAACCTGGTGGTCCTGCGGCAAGGGCGCCTCGTAGCGTCCGGCTCCGGCGACGACCTCCGGGCAAAAGCACCCCGGCGCCACCGGATGACGGTCACCCCCGATGCCGGCTGGGTGCGTGAGGAAGCCGAGGTGCGGGTCATCGACGTCGCAGGACAGGACGCGGTGGTGGAATTCGACGACGACGACGCCGCGCAGCGCGTGCTCGCCTCAGCGATGACCCGCGGCAGTGTGCACGAATTCAGCCGGATCAGGCCCAGCCTGAGCGAAATCTACCGGGAGGTCTCCCAATGAGCACCGAAACGCCAGTCAAAGAGCGCGACGGCGGCGCGCCGTCGCCAGCATCGGGGCCCAGACCGCAGCCACCAGGAACCCAACCGCCCTGGCTGATCGTGACGCTGCGTGAGGTCATGATCAAGGCGAAGGATCGCAGCTATGCGATCAGCACGGTCGTCACGCTGGTGCTGATCGTCGCTGGCGTTGTGTTCAACGCCTTCATGATGAACCGCGGCGACGACTTCACGGTTGCCGTGCAGTCCGATTCAGCGGCCGCTGCCGTCGTCGAGCTCGCCGATCAGGCGGGCCAGGCCGACGACGGGAACGTCACCTTCACCGCCGTCGTCGCAGCGTCCGCGGATGCTGCCGTGGAACTGGTACGTGCCGAGGAAGCTGACGCTGCGTTGCTGCGGGAAACCGACGGTAGCTGGCAGCTCACGGGAAAGACCGAGGTCGATTCGGGGATCAGCCAGCAGATTGACGAGTCGCTCAACGAGTATGTGTTGGGCCAGAACGCCGCTGCGGCAGGAACCACGGCGGAGCAGCTGCTATCGGGGGCCGACCTGGAACAATCCCTACTGGAAGGCAGCGAAGAAAACCAGTTGCTCGCTACGATCGCCGGATTCGTCTTCAGCTTCCTGTTCTATATGGCATCAATCATCTTCGGCATGGCCATTGCCAACTCGGTGGTCGAGGAAAAACAGAACCGGGTGGTGGAAATCCTGGCTACCGCAATCCCGATCCGCCAACTGCTCTACGGCAAGGTGTTGGGCAACACCATCCTGGCCATGGTCCAGCTAGCCCTCTACGGCGGTGCTGCCCTGCTGGCCCTGAACCTGACTGACACAGCCGATCTGGTGGGAAGTATCATTCCGGCTTCGGGCTGGTTCCTGGTGTTCTTCCTCTTCGGATTTCTGATCCTCGCCGCGATCTGGGCTGTTCTCGGGTCGCTGGCGAGCAGGCCGGAGGATCTGAACAATAATTCGACGCCGGTGATGGCCCTGATCTTTGCGGCTCTCTTTGTCGGATTGTTCGCCTCCGGCCAACTCCTGGTGGTGGCTTCCTACCTCCCCGTGGTGTCATCGGTGGCGATGCCGATCCGGGTACTGAACTCGCCGGTGGCTCTCTGGGAGCCACTCCTATCACTGGTGATCGCCTTGGCGGCAGCCGTTGCCTTGCTGCACGTCGGCGAGAAGATCTACCGACGTGCAGTCATGCAGGGTGGTGGGGCGCTGAGCTTACGGAAAGCAATCAAGCTGGAGCAGTAGCATCCCGAGGGGAGCCGGCGGTGTCTCCACCTGGGCGGTTTACGGCGCCCAGGTGGAGACAACCTCAATGAGGGCAAACCGCTTGGCTGCCTCCGACTCCTCGAAACCAAGACCCGTAGGAATGGCCATGAGGCCGTAATCGCCGGGCGCGAGATCTGGTGCCAGGCTGATCTGGAAGGTGTAATTGCCGTTGGCGTCGGCATACACAAGGGGGTATCCGATCAGCGACGAATCGGTTTGGGCGGGTCCGAAGTTCATCTGGATTTCCGCACCGGGTGCATAGCCGGAGCCGACGACGTTCCAGGTGGTTCCGACATGGCGGACCACCCGTAGCCCATCCCAGGTGGAGACCAGTTCGAGGTCATCGTAAGAACCCGACAACCCGGGAATCGGAGGTTCGGACGTTTCGGTGATTGGCGCTTCTGTCGGCGCTGTGACATTGGTAGCGTCCTCGGTCGGTTCGGGCGCCGGTGCTGTTGACGGTTCGGCGCCCGGTACGGGACCAGCCGATTCGGGAGCGTCAGGAGTTTCCGCAGGCGACGACGAACCCTCAGCGGTCGGCGTGGGGGTGGCCGACGACGTGGTGGCGGGGGAGGCGCTCGACTCTGAACTGGTCACCTCCGCCGAGGGCTCAGTGTTGGAAACGCAGCCGGCAAGGAGCAGGGCTGCGATGGGGAGGGCAAGAAGGGGCGAGAACTTCTTCACGGGCTGTGCTTTCGTAAGGATTGGTCGGTAGATAGCTTGGACACTACCGATGCGGCGCGCCAACCGACAGCACGACTTGGTTACGTGAGCCAACCGTTATACAACGTCCTGGTGCCTCGTGGTGTGCTCCTACCCGTTGCGGATCAGTTGCTCAGGAATGTTCAGCTCGATATCAGCCAGGGATCCTATCTGCATGGCGCTGTCTACGCGACACACAGGCAGAAGGGGTGGCTCGCCGGATCAAGGAAGACCCGGAAGGTTTCACCGGGCTGGACTGCGGCCTTGGTGCCGCCGAGGCCGAGGACCACAGCCTCGCCTTCGTCCAGGTTTTCAACCATCAGGTCGAAGTGCATCTGCTGTGGGCTGCCCTGGTCCGGCCAGGCAGGAGGTCGGTAATCTGCCACCTGCTGAAATGAGATGCAGTTACTCCCGTCGTCGGGGCGGATATCCGCCCAACCGTCGTCGGCATCCACTTTCCACCCGAGCAGTGCCCCGTAGAAGGTTGCGAGGGACGCCGCATCGGGGCAGTCAATGACGACACTGGGATAGCGAGCGATGGCCATGCCGGAAGCTTACTGCCGCACCTGGCCAAATTGAAGAGGCAAGCCCGGTGGGTGAACGGATTCACAATGTTCAAGAACGTGGTGCTTACCGCCTCGCCGGCCTAGCAGCGGAGCCGGTCAGCTGTTCCCCAACGACTTCAGGGCACGCCCCGAGGAGCCGCCCAAATTCCAGTCAGTGGTCAACTGCTCGATCCGGTCCAGATGACCTGCATCGAGGGGCTGGATTCTCGCATTCAATTCCCCGAGGTCGAGGTCGCGGACTACGTTGACCACTGTGGGGGCCACCGACAGGTAATCGGCTGCCTTGACAATTTTGGCCCGCATGGAGGCGGACATGGAGGAACCAGGGTCGTTGGCAGCTGCAACAATTCCGTCCAGGTCTACGAACTCCTGCAGCAGGCTGGCGGCAGTCTTATCGCCAATTCCCGGCACCCCGGGCAGGCCATCGGAAGTATCCCCCCGCAATGCAGCGAAATCCGCGTACTGACCCGGCAGCACCTTATATTTGCTGACAACCGTGGCGTCAGTCAGGACTTCCAGTTTGCTCATGCCACGGGCGGTGTAGATCACCCGAACGTCGTGGCTATCGTCGACCAACTGAAAGAGGTCCCGGTCACCGGTGACGATGTCCACGGGGAACTCGGCCTGGGCTGCCAGACTGCCGATGACGTCGTCGGCCTCGTGCTCGGCAGCTCCAACCAGCGTAATTCCGAAGGCGGCCAGGGCGTCACGAATCATTGGCACCTGGGCCACCAGCCCTTCCGGTACTTCCTCGATGTCGACGCCGACGGCCACCGCGGTGACCATCCGGTGGGCCTTGTAGCTCGGGATGAGATCGACCCGCCAGGCGGGGCGCCAATCGTCGTCCCAGCAAGCGACCAGGTGGGTCGGCTCATAGTCAGCGACAAGCCGAGCGATCATATCCAGCAGGCCGCGCACGGCGTTGACCGGAGTTCCGTCGGGAGCCCTCAGGGAATCGGGCAATCCGTAAAACGCGCGGAAGTAGAGGGACGCGGTGTCAAGGAGCATCAGTCGGTTAGCCACACCGTGATCCTCTCACGAGAGGGCTCAAAGACAAGGTCAAGAATGCCGGCGAAAATTTCCTCCATGGTCCCCACGTCCTCAGTACTATGTGCGGAGGACCAAGATGGTACTTCATCGGAAAAGCGCGAAAACTGCTGAATGGAGCCAGCTATGGTGACCAGAAAAAGGCAAACCAGCGTTAACCTGCCGCAGGGCGCGATGATGCGCGCGATGGTGCAGCGGGGGTACGGGGCTGCCTCTGTGCTGACCCTCGAACAAATTCCGCGCCCTGCACCGGCACCTCACCAGGTGCTTGTCCAGGTGCGTTCCGCCGGTCTCGACAGGGGAGCGTGGCACATCATGACCGGCAAGCCTTACCTGCTCCGCCTCGTCTTCGGACTGCGCACACCCCGTCAGCCAGTTTCCGGTCAGGAGTTGGCGGGCACCGTCGTCGACGTCGGTACAGGCGTCCGGGGGTTTCGGATCGGGGACGAAGTGTTCGGGATCGGCGCGGGTGCGTTCGCCGAATACGCTGTGGCCCGGGAGGACAAGCTCGCGCATAAGCCGCCAGGCGTGTCCTCCGAGAGTGCCTCGATAGTTCCCGTGTCAGCTGTGACAGCGCTGCAGGCCCTGCGGGAGATGGGCCGGGTCAAAGCCGGACAGTCAGTTCTGGTAATCGGCGCCTCAGGTGGGGTGGGCAGCTATGCCGTCCAGTTGGCGAAGCATTTCGGGGCCAAGACCACCGGGGTGTGTAGCACTCAGAAGCTGGATTTTGTCAGGTCCCTGGGGGCAGACCAGGTCGTCGACTACACCACTGAAGACTACTCACATGCGGGACGGAATTACGATTTGATCCTGGACATAGGAGGCAACTCCTCACTGCACCGCCTTCGAGGGGCGCTGAGATCCAAAGGAACAGCTGTCATTATCGGAGGTGAAGGCGCTGGCGACTGGATTGGTATCGGGCGCCAGCTACGGGCAGTCCTGATGTCTCCCTTTATCAGCCAAAACCTCAGGATGTTTGTCGCCAAGGAGCGCTCCGCTGATCTGGAGTTGCTGGGAGGCCTGGTCGAGGCAGGCGTCATCACTCCGCAGCTTGGCGGTACCTATCCGCTGGACCAGACTCCGCAGGCTATGCGTCGGTTGGAAGAGGGGGCGGTGAGTGGGAAGCTCGCAGTCCGTGTGTAACGTTGCGAATTACTGTTCTTCAGCGGGGGGATTATTCCGCCCGCCCGATGAGTAACGGCGCATCATCCGCCGTGCCGGGCCCGCCCAGGAAAGTAAAAGAATAATGGTGAAGAAGTTATTCATCATTCCGCCCAGCAAGTTCACTGGCATCACCTGGGTGAGAAGCAGGACAATCATCCCCGCACCCAAGACCATTTTCGCGATGTGCAGGGCTCGGCTATTCACCGGCACCGGCCACGGGTGGAGGTCGACGGTCGACGAGTCGTTCCGCTTACTTTTGGACATCTGTGCCCCGCCCCTTTCGTCAGCATCAAGAATACCCTGTGACCCACGGCAACGTCTCCGCAGGGTGCCCGAACCTGCGGGCAGGCGGAAGCGTTTCTAGCGTATTCTCAGAGAGATTATTGCCGGAATAGCTGGTCTCATTTAGAAGGAACTGAATTTTATGGCTGAACATTCCGGCACTCGGGCGGGATTCCGTGGGCGTTTCCTGGCGGCTACGGCAACGATGGCGGCAGTGATGCTTGCGTTGGCAGGCTGCGGGGGTGTCCCGCCTGCTTCGGCTCCCGAAGCTTTGAACGTTGTTCACGCGGCAAATGTGTCCACTAAGGGCGCGGGGTGGCTGCACACTGACGGCGGAACAATTCGCGACGCGGCAAACAAGCCCTATGTCATCAGGGCGGCCAATTGGTTTGGCCTGGAGACGCCCGACTGCGTCCCCCACGGACTGTGGACCATCAATCTCAATGACGGGCTCCGGCAGATAAAGTCGATGGGCTTCAACACCATTCGACTGCCGTACTCCAACCAGTGCATCACCACCGGCAAAGTCAGCTCTGACACCAACTTCTACGCCAACCCGGAGTTGGCGAAAAAGACCCCACAGCAGGTGATGGACCTTTTCATCGCCAAGTCCAAGGCTTTGGGACTAAACGTCATTCTTGACCGACACCGCCCGTCCTCGGCCGCTCAGTCAGAGCTTTGGTACACCCCCCAGTACAGCGAGGCGCAGTGGATCGCCGACTGGAAGAAGCTCGCCACCCGGTACAAAAACGAACCCACAGTGATCGGCTTCGACCTTCACAACGAGCCCCACGGCGTAGCACGTTGGGGCGGCTCGAACCCCGCACATGACTGGCACGCTGCCGCGACCCGCGCTGGCAAGGCAGTTCAAACAGTGAACTCCAAGCTCCTGATCATCGTTGAAGGCGTCGAGGCCCAGGGCAACGGCTCCTGGACCTGGTGGGGCGGCGGCCTCGCAGATGTGGCCAAGAAACCCGTAAAGCTGACGGTACCCAACCAGGTGGTCTATTCACCGCACGATTACCCGGCATCGGTATATCCGCAAAAATGGTTCTCGGCATCCAATTACCCCGCGAATCTGCCGGGAATTTGGGACGCCAACTGGGGCTATATTTCCAAGAACGGGATAGCGCCTGTCCTGGTCGGAGAATTCGGTTCAAAATTGGAAACCACCTCTGACAAGCAGTGGATGGGTAAGCTCGTGAGCTATTTGGCAGCGAACGGAACAAGCTTCGCCTACTGGTCGTTCAATCCCAACAGTTCCGACACTGGCGGACTACTAAAGTCGGATTGGCGTACCCCGGAAACCGCCAAACTTGCCGCGCTGAAGCCCATCCTTCGGCCCGTGGCGGTGCCCACACCTACCCAGTCGGCCGCGCCTGCGCCAACGTCGAAGCCGGCCCCTGCCCCTACACCCAGCAAGACGGCTACCCCGGTTCCGGGAACAGGATCGAGCGCGGTTGCCGCCAAGTGGTCGTTGCAGAGTTCGTGGAACGGGGGATATGTCGCCCAGATATCGGTCAGTGCTTCCAGGGCCGTGAACTCGTGGTCGGTGACGTTCACCGACCCCAACGTCATCAGTGTTGCCAACTCCTGGGGGATGAAGTGCACGTCGGTGACCAGGAAATCGGTGACCTGTGTCGGCTCGGACTGGACCAAAACCCTGCGAAAGGGTCAGACGGCAACGGTCGGTCTGCAAGTGAACGCACCCAAGCCGCCGGTCAAGCCGGTAGTCACGGTCAGCGCTAAGTAGCTGCCACGGGGACGTTGTCCCCGTCGGACTCCGGGCTGTTCCCGGGGTCCCCGTGGTCCTTCATCGCTGACCTCCGTAGCGCAAGCCAGAAAAGGTTGGCCTCCGCCGACCGCTCAACCTGAATGATTGAGTCAGCCAGCAGGGTGTCGGCCCAGTGCTGCACCAGGTCATGGTGGAAGACAAACTCCTCGAGAGCGTTTCGTTCGGGTAACGGCAACTTCGCTGTCTGCGGACCATGCGGCAACTGGTCGATTGCGGCAATGATCGATTCCAGGGTACGGCGGACCGTCTCCGGGCCGCGGGATTGCTCGGGAATCCGCCCAAGGTCTTTGGCTGAAGCAATTTCGGCGCGGAGCGACTGGGTGTATGCCACCCAGCCGCGGGCCTGGTCAGGGTGGACAGTCATCGTGCCGAGCGTTCCCGGCACGAGGGACCTGTCAAAGATGACGTAGCCACCCCGCCCATTGTGCTTCGCCGAATACATCGCCTGGTCCGCCTCCTGCAGGAGCGCTTCGCCCTCCGTGCCCGTTGAGCTGACAGCAAGGCCAACGCTGACGCTCATTTCCAGCTCGACGCCGGGCAGGCTGAAGGGTGGACTGACGGCGGCGAGGATGCGCCCGGCCATACCCGGGGCCTCCTCCCTGGTAGTGCCAGGGAGGAGCAGGGTGAATTCGTCGCCACCGTTGCGCGCTGCAGTGTCGCCGGCCCTGATGCAGGACCCCAATCGCTGCGCGAGCTCGACCAGGAGAGCATCTCCGGTGGCATGCCCATAGGAATCGTTGACTGGTTTGAAACCGTCTATGTCGACTGCGATCACCATGACCGACGCCCCGGTCCGCTGGCTCAGGCTGAGAGCCTGGTTGAGTCGATCGTGAAGGAGAGTTCGGTTGGCAAGGCCCGTCAGGGGGTCATGGAGGGCCTGGTCGGCGAGGCGATCCAGGAGAGTATTCTCTTCGCGTCTGGCGCGCTCATGGATGGTCCAGTGCACAATGCTGGTGACGCACATGGCCAGAAATAACGCGCTGTGAATCAGGGACCATGCCACCGGGCTGTCGGTGGCAGCCTGGTGGTTGTAAACCGCGGTAGGGGAATGCAGACCCATGAAGGCGTGATAACCGAGAACCAGAAGAGATGCTGTCGCCAGCGGGGCCCAATCCTCGTAGAGGGCGACCACCGGGACCAGAATGAAAAACAGAAAATGGGCTTCGATGGTGCCACTGATATGCACCACGAGGGCGGCGATCAGCATTAGGGAGGCGGAGCTCAGCGACGCACTGAACCTCCGACCGATGGGAGCCTTCCACGCCACCAGGGCCACAGCCACCGGCGGAACCCCGAGCGATAAAGCCATCCACGGGGAGGTCCCCAGACCGAGGGCGAATACGGTGACCATCCCGGATGCCACCAGCGCGAAAAGGACGATTAACCGGTGTCGGGAGTTCCATGCGGGATCAGGGAGTCGCGAACCACGCGGAAATGCAGCGAGAACAGACTTCCCCCACCGAAATATCACCGAGATGCTCCCGAATCTGTTGAGGAGCGCACCACGCGCCCGCGCCACGATCAGTGTGGCATCCCTACGGTAGCCCCAATTCGGTCATCTTACGTATATCCCACCCGATACAGCGGAAAAATTGCGGAGAAGCAGCCAGCCGGGCCGCGAACAAGCTGATGATGCTAGGCGATTCCTGGACCCATCTCCCCCGAGAGTGAAATCCATGCAGCGACGAGCGATCCGGCAATGACAGCCGCGAACAACAGCAGCCAAACCGGCGATGGGACGCCGGTGCTGCGATAGAGCAGGTAAGCATCGGAGGACTGGAGCTCCCGACGCCGTCGCAGATGGACCGCGAGCACCTTGCCAAGATCACGGACCGAACCAACCAGCAAGGCCAGACCAAGGGCAACCACCACGTGCCCGGTCAGTTCCTCAGGCACTGCCAGGACCAGCACCATCGAAAGACTGACTGTCACCAGAAGAATCAGTACACCGCCAGCATTGCGGATGAACGCCAGGGCCGCCAGGAGGATCAATGCGCCGGTCGACAGGGCCGCCGGACCCCAGCCGTTCACCCCGGCCCAGGTCAGGGCCGCCCCGAGTGCAGCCGGCGTCGGATACCCCCAGAAGCCGGACCAGGCGGACCGCCACCCCGGCCGGCCGATCGTCGTCGTCGTGCCCGCATGGTCCATGGTGAGGGTGATTCCTTTGAGGACACGACCCGTCATGAGGGCGGCGAACGCATGGCCGAGTTCATGCACGATGGTGGTGAACAAGCCGAAATACCGCCAGGTTGCCCGGGGGAGTGAGAGAAGCGCGGCAGCGATCACCATGATGAGCAGCTCAACACCGGTGATCTCCGGAGGCGCGGCCCGGGCGAATCCGCCCAGGAGTTGGTACCACCACGTCTCGATCATTGCACCACCCTACTGAACGAAAATGGGTACGCCGGCGTGAAAGACTAGTGGCATGTCATCGAGCACCCCATCAAGTCAGCCCGACCCGCAGCGCGACGGCGTCAAGGAACGTACCCACCTCGGATTACGGATCGACGACGCCTGGCACTCGGTCCAGACCAATGTCGCCATCAAGCGTGGGCATGTGGAGACCATCATTCCCTACACCGGCTATGGCTCAGCAACCTGGATTCGGGTGCTCGCCCGTGTGGTACTTGCCGATCCAGTGGAGATGGCGCCCATCAAGGGCGGCGAAGTGCTGAAGACCATCAAGGAGGGCATCCGTGGCTGGCGCAACTTCACCAGCGCGCCGGTGCGCTACGCGAAAGTCACAGTTGAGATTGACGGGGAAATCCATGAGGTGACCGCCGACCGTGGCGGCATCGTCGATGCGCGCATAGATGCGCAGCTTGCCCCCGGGTGGCACACCATCAAGTTGCGGTCCGCCGATGACATCCTGGTTGAGTCGCCGGTGCGGATTATCGAGTCCGGCACCACCTTCGGGGTGGTGTCTGACATTGATGACACGGTGATGGTCACAGCCCTGCCCAGGCCCTTCCTGGCGGCCTGGAACACGTTCGTTCTGGACGAGCACGCCAGGGCGGCGACGCCCGGCATGGCAGTCCTGCTCGAACGGATCACCCAGGAGACTCCCGGTGCTCCCGTGCTCTACCTGTCCACCGGAGCATGGAATGTTGCTCCCGCGCTGACCCGGTTCCTCTCCCGGAACCTCTACCCGGCGGGTCCGAAACTGCTCACCGATTGGGGTCCGACCCGGGACCGGTGGTTCCGCAGCGGACCCGAGCATAAACGCAGCTCTCTGAAACGGCTCGCAGGCGAATTCCCCGACATCAAGTGGCTCCTCATCGGTGACAACGGGCAGCATGATGAAGAAATTTACGCCGACTTCGCGGACCACTACCCGCAGAATGTGCGCGCGGTCGCCATCCGCCAGCTCACCATGGGTGAGGCGGTCCTGGCCGGTGGCCGATCGAACGCGAAACCGTCATCGCGGACGCCGAATATTCCGTGGGTGTATGCACCGGATGGCGCTGGAATGTCGGCGCAGCTCGCTGATCTTGGCATCATTGATCATTCGTTTCAGGAGCCGGCAGAGTAATTCCCTCCTGGTCCTGGGGGCCAGCGTCAGCGTGGATGGTCAGCAGGATGCGCCTTAGGGACATGCCCATCGAAGCCGTGGCTTCGATGCGATCATCCGGCGAGACGTGTTTGACGTGCCCCATCAGGTCTTCCACCGCCGCTTCTGCATCGGTCATCGAATCGGCTGTGGTGTCCCACTCTTCAACAGCGGCGGCGGTCAGGTTCAGTGCGTGGGCGAGCGGCGGTCCCAGGGGCTTGGGCAGCGGGGTGGTCTCCGGTGATCGCCAGATGACGTCGGCGAGCAACTCGGTCATGTCCTCCACATAAAAAGTGATTCGCTCCATCGACTGCAGGGAGTGGAAATCTGCAGCGAGGTCTCTCTTGTGACGGTACTGACGGATGTTCCCGTGGCGGCTCGAATCAGCCAGTTGAACCGCTGTACGCACCTCCTGGCTGAACGTGGTGAGTTTGGTCTGCCGGTCGGCCCATTCCTCGTGCTCGGGGGGCCATTGTTCCCGCAACGCCTCACCCATGTCCTTGAGCTGCAGGGACAGCGCCGACCTGAGGCTGTCGAGTCCAGTGATCACACCAGTGAGATGCAGGGGCGGGACAATGACGATGTTCACGATTAGCCCAACGGTCACGCCCACCAGCATCTGCACCAGATACCCGAACGAGTACCCATCGGGATCGTCGCCGCCCAGTAGGAGCACAAACAGGGCGGCGATGGGAATCCAGTCCCGGCCCGCACCGATGCGCGGCAGACCACCGGCCAGCACCCCAAAACCAACCACCAGCGCGATGGAGAACACTGAGCGGTCGCCCAGGAAAATGATAGGGAACGCCAGGGCAAACCCGATGGCCAGCCCGATAAGGATCTGGAATCCCTGTTTGGCTGAACCCGAGATGGTTGGGTACATGCAGGCCACGGCGCCGAGCGGCGCGTAGTACGGATACTCCGCAGCGACTCCCGGAACCTGCAGAGCGATCAGCCAGGCGATGGACGCGGCAAGCGCAGCTTTGACGGCCAGCAGTAGCCGCTTGTGTCGGACCAGCCCACCCATTTGGGTTAACAGGCGTGCACCGGATGGTTTTTTCAGCATGCTTGCTATTCTCCCAGCAATGCCGAATACATCCAATGACGCAGTATTACGCGGCCGATACTTGATGCCGCCGGGTCGACGGCGTAGCGTAGCCCCCAAGTTACTTCAGTAACGGGTCAGCGACTCTCCGATGGAGAGTGTGGGTGCCCCCATGTGGGCCTGACATTTGTTCGCAGAAGTTCAAGTGGTGCGCGGCCGCGCCACGCCTGAACTCAGCTCTGCGTCCCTCCTGGTTATTCACTCAACTGATGCCTACCGTTTCAGCAGTGACCTATCGACAAGGACACAAATGTCTTTCGCGCATTCGCCCCCGCAGAGCTACCCCGCTCTGTCCTACGAACTTTTCCCGCCCCGGTCCGCCAGCGCCGAAGAGGCTCTTTGGCGGACGATCAGAGCCCTTGAGGATACCCGCCCCGACTTCGTGTCCGTCACCTACGGGGCGTCCGGCTCCAACCGTGACACGGCCATCGGTCTGCTCATGCGGCTGCTTGATGAGACCACCCTGAAGCCCCTGGCGCACCTGACCTGCGTGGGTAATTCACGCGACTACCTCATGGAGCTGATCGATGAACTGATCTCCCGTGGGGTGCGCGGCATCCTCGCATTGCGGGGTGACCGGCCCCAGGACATGTCACTGTCAGCAGGCGAGCTGCACTATGCCAGCGAGCTGGTGGAGCTGATCCGGCGGGTGGAGCGTCAGCTGACAGCCCACCTGTGTGCGGGGAAGGTCGCCGTCGGGGTCGCCGCCTACTCCACCAAACACCCTGAATCGCCCAGTCTCGAACATGACATCGAGGTGCTGCTGGCCAAACAGTCCGCTGGCGCCGACTTCGCGATCACCCAGGTGTATTTCGCTCCCGATCACTACCGTCGGCTCCTGCGTACCGCCCGCAGAGCCGGGGTGGAGATTCCCATCATTCCCGGTGTCATCCCCTTCACCAGCGTGCAGCGGCTGGAGCGTCTCAGCGAGCTCGCGGGAATCGAGGTTGACGTCACGCTCAGGGACCGGCTGATGAACGCCGACGACGACGCCGCGCGGCGCCGCATCGGCGTTCAGGCCACCGTGGACCTCGCCCATGCGGCGCTCGACGACGGCGCCCCGGGCCTCCACATCTACACCTTCAACGAACATGGCGCGGCACTTGACGTCCTGGACCGGCTCGAGCTCAGCCGCCCCCCAGCACCAGGTCTCAGCCGATCCGCCTGATCCCTCCCACTCCCGAAGGACCCAACTCATGAGCAAAGCATTCCCCGCAGCCACCATCGTCGGCTACCCCCGTATTGGTCCCCGCCGCGAACTCAAAAAGGCAGTCGAAGCCTACTGGGCGGGAACGAGTACGGCCCCCCAGTTGGAGGACACCACGCGGCACCTCCGGCTGAACGGTTACAGGCACCTCTCCGGCCTCGGCCTGGGGGAATCCACGTCGGCGATCCCGGCGTCATTCTCCCTCTACGACCAGGTGCTCGACACGGCCGCGACCTTCGGCGCCGTTCCCGACCGGTTCCAGGACCTCTACGACGACGGCGGCCAGCTCGGCCTGGACGCCTACTTCACCCTGGCGCGTGGCGACGCCGGCCGGCAGCCTCTGGAAATGACCAAGTGGTTCGACACCAACTACCACTACCTGGTTCCCGAAATCGGGCCAGACACCCGCTTCACGCTCGCCAACAACTGGATACTCCGCAACGTCGCGGAGGCGGCCGAACAGGGTCTGACCGTCCGCCCGACCATAATCGGTCCGGTCACGTTCCTGCTGCTGAGCAAGGCAGCCGACGAAGCGCCGGCAGGGTTCGACCCGCTCAGTCGTCTAGATGACCTACTGCCGCTGTACATTCAGTTGCTCGAACAGCTGGCCGAAGCGGGCGCGCAGTGGGTGCAACTGGAAGAGCCTGCCCTGGTGGCAGACCAGGCGGTTCCCGCCTCCGAGGTGGCTGGCGCCGTCGAACGGGCCTACCGTTTCCTCACCGCTGCGAAGGTACGACCCGCGGTGCTCGTCACCACCCAGTACGGCTCGCTGGGCGGTCTACTGCCCATCCTCGGGGGTGCTGGGATCGACGCGCTCCACCTCGACCTGGTCAAAGGCGAGCTGCCCGCTGCAGCCGACCTTGCCGCCCTGGGGGATACCACCCTGGTCGCCGGAGTGGTGGACGGCCACAACATCTGGAAGGCCGATCTGGCGCGAGCGGCCACAACACTGTCCACCCTCACTGCGACGGTAACCCGAGTGAGCGTCGCCACGTCGACGTCGCTGCAGCATGTGCCGCACAGTGTCGAGGACGAACCGCAGCTGAATCGCGAGCTGCGGACGTGGCTGGCCTTCGCTGATCAGAAGGTGGAGGAGGTCGTCACCCTGTCCCGGCTGGTCGATAACTCACCGGCGGGATCCATTGACGCGGCAATAACTGAAGCGTCGGCTGTGCGTGCCTCTCGCGCTGCTGCCGAAGGCGTGATCCGCAGCGAGGTGAGGGACCGCCTCGGGTCGCTCACGCCGTCGGACTTCACCCGCGTCGCCTATCAGGAGCGGACGGCCGCGCAGGAAACAGCCCTGCAACTGCCGGTGCTACCGACCACCACGATCGGATCGTTTCCGCAGACAGCCGAGGTGCGCTCGGCCC
Organism: Arthrobacter sp. Sr33; assembly: GCF_054511195.1. NCBI lineage: Bacteria > Bacillati > Actinomycetota > Actinomycetes > Micrococcales > Micrococcaceae > Arthrobacter > Arthrobacter sp. Sr33. The sequence goes on from NZ_JBTNDD010000006.1 coordinate 19,295, forward strand.
GGGCCCGGTTCCTCCGGGGCGACCTCACCGCCGAGCAGTACACCACCCTGATGAAGGAAGAAATTTCCCGGGTGGTCACGTTGCAGGAGGACCTGGGGTTCGACGTCCTCGTCCACGGCGAACCGGAGCGGAACGACATGGTGCAGTACTTCGCCGAAAACCTGGACGGGTTCGATGTCACAGTGAACGGGTGGGTGCAGTCCTACGGTTCACGGTGCACCCGGCCGTCCATCCTCTGGGGCGATGTGAGCCGTCCGGAGGCCATCACCGTGCGATGGGCGGAGTACGCCCAGTCACTCACTGAGAAGCCGGTGAAAGGGATGCTCACCGGACCGGTCACCATCCTGGCGTGGTCGTTTGTGCGGGATGACCAGCCGCTGCGGGAGACCGCCAACCAGGTGGCACTCGCCCTCAGGGACGAGGTAAGCGACCTGGAGCGCGCCGGTATCCGTGTCATCCAGGTCGATGAACCAGCGCTGCGGGAGCTGCTGCCACTGAGGAAGGCGCTGCAGCCGGACTACCTTGCCTGGTCGGTGGCGTCGTTCCGGCTGGCGACGGCGGGGGCAACACCGGCTACGCAGATCCACACCCACCTCTGCTATTCGGAGTTCGGCGCCATCATCGACGCAATCGATGGGCTGGATGCCGATGTCACCTCCATCGAGGCCGCCCGCTCACGGATGGAAGTGGTCCACGACCTGCAGGAGCAGCAGTTCGCCCGGGGAGTGGGCCCGGGTGTCTACGACATTCATTCGCCCCGGATCCCCGACGAGGAGGAGGTGGTAGCACTCGTCGAGAAGGCGGTTCGGCAGCTGCCAGCCCGCCAGATCTGGGTGAACCCGGACTGTGGGCTGAAAACCCGGGGATACGCCGAGACCATTGAGTCGCTGCGGAATCTGGTCAACGCTGCGGCCCGGGTGCGGGCCCAGCTCTAGCGGCGGATCGGCTCGATGCTCTGTGCCTTGAGGATGCCTGCCAGCTGGTCCATGAAAAGCCTCACCCTGGTGGTCTGCTTGTCACCGATCTGCAGCGCGAAAATGCTCCGCGCGAGACGAATCTCCGGGACATCAAGAGCCACCACACCGGCCGGGCCGTGCGTCATCGCTAGTTCAGGAACCAGCGCGGCGCCGAGCCCGGCCGCTGCCAGCTCGAGGCTGGCATTGAAATCGTCGCAATACGCCACCACCCGGGGGTGCAGGTTGCAGCTGGCAAAGAGCCGCTCAATCACCGTGGCATCAGCGGTTCCCGGGTGGTGCATGATCCAGGGCATGTCGGACAGCTGGTCGGCGCTCACCGCCGCCCCCGGCTGAATGCCCCAGGCCGCGGGTAGCACGACCCGGAAATTGTCGTCCCCGATCCACTGCCGGCTGACCGATGACGGCCATGCCAGCCCACCCTGGCCCACCTGGAACACCAACGCCAAATCGAGCTCGCCGCCGGCCCGCAAACCCTGGATGGTCTGGCCGGGTTCGGCCACGTACACCTTCAGACTGATCCCCAGGCGTCGCCACTCAGGGGTTCCCAGTAGCCGCGGCAGGGCATAGGTCGCCAGGCTCGGAAAGATCCCCAACCGAAGCTCCTGGGTGGACTCCGCCTCGGCACGCGCGGTGGACGCCAGCAGGGCGTCAATATCGGTGAGAACCTTCGCGGCGTGACGTGCCATGACCACCGCCGCCTCGGTGGGTATCGCGCTCCGCGCCGACCGTTCGAACAGGGTGGCACCGGTGTCCCGCTCCAGGGCTGACATTTGCTGCGACACGGCCGACGCCGTATACCCCAACCGGGACGCAGCAGCAGTAAAGGATCCGAGGCGAATGACCTCCAGAAGAGTGCGCAAATGCACTGGGTTAACCACGGCAATCCTTTCGTCAGCTGACGCTTTATCCCTGCCGTCTGGCCTGATCCATTGCACCAATCCGGAAATCGTCCGTCTCCGAACACTTACCAAACTATATTTACAACAGGCGTTTTCCTTCTAGGAGGCCTGTAGTGGCGAGTTGACCGGCCCAACCGGCCGGCGGCGAAGTCCCACGACCCACGCGGAGGAGCGCAGATGACCGACTATCAGCATGACCCTGACCCCCTCGGGGCCGACCGTAGCGGGTTCCGCGCACGGCGCAGGATCGCCGTCGTCGGCAGTGGTGTCGCCGGGCTGACCGCGGCCTACGTGCTGAGCCGTCACCATTCGGTCACGCTGTACGAGGCCGACCACCGTGCGGGCGGGCACGCCCACACCCACCAGATGCCGATGTCCGATGGCACCACCTCGGGGGTGGACACCGGGTTTATCGTCCACAACGACAGGACCTATCCCACCTTGCTGCGACTCTTCGGGGAGCTGGGGGTTCCCACGCAGGACTCAGACATGACCATGTCGGTGCGGTGTGATGGCTGCGGCCTCGAATACGCCGGAGCGAAGGGCCGCCGCGGGGTGTTCGCCCAGCAGGGAGTGCTCCGCCGCGGGAAATACCTCAAAATGCTGCTCGAAGTACTGCGCTTCCAGCGCGACGCCCGCACCCTGCTGAAGGACACCGGCGGGTATGAGGGACACACCGACAGCCCAACCGTCGACGACGGCATGACCCTCGGGGAGTTTCTCGCCAAGGGACAGTTCAGCGAGTACTTCACGTCCCACTTCATGACCCCGGTCGTCTCGGCCGTGTGGTCCTGCGACCCGGCGACGGCGCTCGCCTACCCCGCGCGGTACCTGTTCTCCTTCATGTCCCACCACGGGATGCTCACCATCAAAGGATCACCCCAGTGGCGCACGGTCACTGGCGGGTCGGGGGAATACGTGACCCGGGTGCTGGAACACATCGAGGACGTGCGGCTCGGTTCGCCGGTGACCGATGTGAGCAAGGTGGGGGACGGCGTCGTCGTCACGGTGCTAGGCGATGCTGCGCACCAGGCCACCGAAACCTACGATGCCGTGGTCATTGCCACCCACCCGCATCAGGCGCTCGCCATGTTGGGGGACCCCGATCCGCTGGCGGCCGAAGTGCTTGGCGACATGCCCTACTCCACCAATCACACCCTGTTCCACACCGATGAATCGGTGCTGCCGCGCACCGACGCCGCGCGGTCGTCGTGGAACTATCGGTTGCCGTCCTGCGACGCCAGCCCCGACCGTGTGCTGGTGACGTACGACCTCACCCGGCTGCAGCGGCTCGAAGGCCGGACCGACCACCGGTTCCTGGTCAGCCTAGGTGAGGGTGACGAGATAGCCCCGGCCTCAGTGCTGCGTTCCATGACCTACGAACACCCCCAGTACACGCCGTCGTCGTTGGCCGCCCAGCGCCGGTTGACCGAGCTCAGCGACGACCGCATCGCCTTCGCCGGGGCCTACCACGGCTGGGGGTTCCATGAGGATGGCGCCCTGTCCGGGCTGCGCGCGGCAGAACGCCTGGGGGGATCCTGGGACGCCGAGCGACTCGACGCGGCGCTGGAGGACGCTCCGTCATGACCGCCGCCCTGTACCCGACGACGATCCGACACATCCGCCGGACGCCGTTACAGAACGAGTTCACGTACCGCAGCTACAGCTGGTTCGTGGATCTGGCTGATCTGCCGGTGCTCCCGCGCGTGCTCAGGCCATTCGCAGTATTCTCGGCAGCCGACCATCTGGGGGACCCGGAGCAGTCCATCCGGTCCAACGTGGCGACCTACCTGGCGACCCAGGGTATCGACGACGACGGCGGCCGGGTGACCATGCTGGCCAGCGGACGGGTGCTCGGTCACGTTTTCAACCCGTTGAGCCTGTTCTGGTGCCATCGCACCGACGGGTCGCTGGCCGCGGTCATCGCCGAGGTGCACAACACCTATGGGGAGCGTCACTGCTACCTGCTGAACCCCGATGAGTCCGGCCGGGCAACAACCGGGAAAGCGTTCTATGTGTCGCCGTTTAACGACGTTTCAGGAAATTATGAAATGCGGGTTCCGGAGCCGGCGGAACGTCTCAAGGTTGCAATCACCCTGCACAGGGACGGCCAGGCCCCTTTCATCGCCACAATGGCAGGGCACCGGTTGCCGGCCACCACCCGAAATGTTGTTCGGATGATCACGGCCATCCCTGTTGCACCCCTGCGCGCAGCTGCGCAGATCCGGTGGCAGGGAGTTAAACTCTGGATGCGTCGTTTGCCGGTGCGCACCCGACCACACCATGAATCACAGGAGGCAGTTCGATGAGTACCCTTGTTCGTTCCGAGGCTAACGCTGACCCGGAGTATTGGCCCGGTATCGCCAACGTTCCATCGGGTCCGAGGAACAAGGTTGCTGCAGCCCTCGCCGAGAAAATCTTCGCTGCCGCAGTGAACCGCCTGCAACTGAGGGTGGTGTACGACGACGGTACGGTGCTCGGCGCTCCAGGCGGCGGTCCACGTCCCGAGATGCGCATCCACCGGCCCGCCGACTTTTTTGCCCGCCTGGGCGACAACGGTCTGATCGGTCTGGGTGAGGCCTACATGGCGCAGGACTGGACGGCGTCGGATCTCACCGAGGTGATGCAGGTGTTCGCCGCGCAGGCGGCGCACCTGGTCCCGGTGCCGCTGCAGAAGCTCCGCGGACTGTACCTGCCGAAGCCGCCCCGCAAGGAGCGCAACACCAAGGTCAACACCCGGTCAAACATTTCCCGGCACTATGACCTGTCCAATGACCTGTTCAAGTTGTTCCTGGACGACACCATGTCCTATTCCAGTGCACTGTTTGACGCCAACGGTCCGCAGCTGCTGGACGCCCGGTGGGATGACCTTCCTGAAGCCCAGCAACGCAAGGTCGACCGCCTGCTGGACCAGGCCGACGTCAGGGAAGGCACCCGCGTGTTGGAAATCGGCACCGGCTGGGGTGAGCTGGCCATCCGTGCGGCACGCCGCGGCGCCACCGTAGTCTCGGTAACCCTGTCGAGTGAGCAGAAGGAACTGGCCGAACGTCGCATTGCCGACGCCGGCCTCTCCGATCAGGTGACCGTGGAGCTGAAGGATTACCGCGCCGTCGAAGGCCAGTTCGATGCGATCGTGTCGGTAGAAATGATCGAGGCTGTGGGCTACGAGTACTGGGGCGTGTACTTCCAGACCATTGACCGGCTGCTGGCCCCGGACGGCCGGGTGGCTATTCAGGCGATCACCATGCCGCACGAGCGGATGATGGTGACCCGCCGGTCCTACACCTGGATCCACAAGTACATCTTCCCCGGAGGCTTCATCCCATCGGTGCGGGCGATCGAGGACATCACCGACCGCTACACCAGCCTTCGGGTACGGGAGCGGCTCTCCATGGGCGACCACTACGCGCAGACCCTTCGGCTGTGGGAAGAGCGGTTCCTTGCCCACACCGATGACGTCTCGGAGCTGGGCTTTGACCAGGTCTTCCAGCGGATGTGGCAGTTCTACCTGTGCTATTCGAGGGCCGGTTTTCAGTCCGGTTACCTCGATGTGCAACAGCTCATCTTCGACCGCCGGCCATAACCATCAGGAGCATTCCCTTGACTCAGCCAGACGCCACATTGCAGGCCGCCAGCATCGATAAGGACATTGCCGGAAAGCTCGCGCGGATCCTCGAACCCATTGTCGGCGGCGAGTTGCCCGTCCATTTGCGGGCCTGGGACGGCAGTACTGCCGGGCCGGAGGACCAGCCAGAGGTGCAGATCAACAGCGCCAATGCGCTGCGGCGGTTGCTCTGGAGCCCGGGGGAGTTGGGTGCGGCCCAGGCCTATGTGACCGGAGAGATCGATGTGCCAGGCTCCCTCGAAGCAGCGCTGACCCATCTGTGGAAGGTGGTGGCGTCGCGTGATCTGTCGATGCCGAAGCTCACTCCCGCGCTGGTGTTGCAGTTGACCAAGCTGGCCCGCGAGCTGGGGGTCTTCGGACCGCCGCTCCCGGCACCGGCGTCGCAGGCGAAGATCAAGGGCCGTCTGCATAGCCTGCTCCGTGATCGCGAGGCAATCAGCCACCATTACGACCTGTCGAATGCCTTCTACGAACTGATCCTTGATGATCACATGGCCTACTCCTGCGGCTATTGGCGCTCCGATGATCAGGATTACACGCTGGAGGACGCCCAACGGGACAAGCTGGACCAGGTTTGCCGCAAGATCGGACTGGATACCATGCCCGGGCAGCGTTTCCTCGATGTCGGCTGCGGATGGGGTTCGCTGAGTCTCTTCGCCGCCGAGCACTTCGGTGCCAAAGTCACCGGTGTGACCATTTCCAGGGAACAGAAGGCTTTTATCGATCAGCGCATCAAGGAACGTGGCCTGCAGGACCGGGTAGAGATCCGGTTGCAGGACTACCGCGATGTTCGCGACGGACCCTACGACGCGGTGGCATCGTTGGAGATGGGCGAGCATGTCGGTGAAGAAAACTACGGCACCTACACCTCCACCCTGTTCCGCAACGTGCGGCCCGGCGGCAAGGTACTGATCCAGCAGATGTCGCGTCACGGCAAACACCCGGGTGGTGGACCGTTCATCGAATCCTTCATTGCTCCCGATATGCATATGCGGGCTGTCGGCGACACGGTCAACCTGATCGAGAACGCCGGATTCGAGATCCTCGGGGTCGAGGCCATGCGGGAACACTATGTCAGGACCATTGACGCCTGGCATGACCGGTTTGACGCCAACTGGGATCAGGCCGTTGAGATGATGGGCGAGGAAGTGGCCCGGGTCTGGCGGGTCTATCTCGTGGGCGCGATGATGACCTTCCGTGATGGGCGGATGGGAGTGGATCAGATCCTGTCCCAGAAGCCTCTCGGCTAGGTTTTCTGTTCGGCTGCCGACACTGTTGCGCGGCTGTCAACTTCACGCGGCTGGAAACTCTACGTGGCTGGAACCCTTGCGCAACTATCCCCTTTGCGCAGCTAGACCCTTTGCACAGCAGTGGCGGGTGCGGCGTCGTAGTACCTGGGCAACCGCGACACGCCGACAACTCACGACACAGAAGTATTTTGCCTGTGTGCAAGTACTCCACAGGGGTGTGGACGACGCTCTGGGATTGGCCGGTTTCCGCACATTTCCAAGGGGTTCACTTGTGGATTGTCTGTGGACGAACCAGCCGATGAATGACATACTTGTAATACATCATCTTGGGGTCGCATCCATCGGTTTGCACTAGATGTAGTATTTATATATCGAACCGCTGGCAAGGTAGGCATAGGCGGAGCAGCCCGGAACACCATCGGGAAGCCCACTTTTGAAGCCCTCCAATTCCTGAATATGCGTCGATAACAAGCTAAGAATTACAAGGGGAGAGGGACTATGACCGTCACGGTTTACACCAAGCCAGCATGCGTACAGTGCAACGCCACGTACCGGGCATTGGACAAGAAGGGCATCACCTACCAGAGCGTGGATATCTCACAGGATCCAGCCGCTTTGGAGCGTGTCCGCGCATTGGGCTACATGCAGGCTCCAGTAGTCATCACTGAGCAGGATCACTGGTCGGGTTTCCGGCCAGACAAGATCAACGAACTGGCAGAACTCGGCCAGGCATCGGTCAGCTCGGTCGCCTGATCTGACAGGAAACGGATCTTCCGTGGAACGGGCGGCCAGCGCGCCGTCGTCGGGAAGCATTCACCTCATGACCCTCGCAGCAATGGACACTACACCCGCCGCAGCGGCTCCCAGCGAGCCGGGCGGGGTGACCAATGCCCGACTGATTTATTTCTCGTCGTCTTCGGACAACACCCACCGTTTCGTCCAGAAGTTGGACGCGGCAATGGGCACGGTCTCAGCACGAATGCCGCTACTGACGCGAGATCCGACTCTTAGGGCACTGCAGCCGTATGTACTGGTCCTTCCCACCTATGGGGGAATTTCCGGGCGGGGCGCAGTGCCCAAGCAGGTGATCAAGTTCCTCAACGACGAGGGAAATCGATCCTTGATCCGAGGCGTTATCGGCGCCGGAAACACGAACTTCGGGGAGACCTACTGCCTGGCGGCGGACATCATCGCAGCCAAATGTGGAGTACCTGTTCTATACAGATTTGAATTGATGGGAACGTCTGAGGACGTTGACCGCGTAGCCCAAGGATTGGAAGCGTTTTGGATATGACTGTTGCAGAGACAGAGACAAAGGGAGCAGGCGGCACCGCCGCACCTGCGCTAGAGCGGTTCCACGGCATGGGCTATCACGAGCTCAATGCAATGCTGAACCTCTACGGCCCCAACGGGGAGATCCAGTTTGAGGCCGATCGCGAGGCTGCACACCAGTACTTCCTGCAGCACGTCAATAACAACACCGTGTTCTTCCACGATCTTGAGGAAAAGCTCGACTACCTCGTGAAGAACGAGTACTACGAGCGGGAAACCCTTGACCAGTACTCAATGAACTTCATCCGCGACCTCTACAAGCGCGCGTACAGCAAGAAGTTCCGCTTCGAGACCTTCCTCGGCGCCTTCAAGTTCTACACCTCGTACACGCTCAAGACGTTCGACGGCAAGCGATTCCTGGAGCGCTACGAAGACCGCGTCTGCATGGTGGCACTCCACCTGGCCCGCGGCGACCAGCAGTTGGCGCTGCAGATGGTTGACGAGATCATCGAGGGCCGTTTCCAGCCGGCCACCCCCACCTTCCTGAACGCTGGCAAGCGCCAGCGCGGTGAGCTGGTCTCCTGCTTCCTGCTCCGCATCGAAGACAACATGGAGTCGATCGGCCGGTCCATCAACTCGGCACTGCAGCTGTCCAAGCGTGGCGGCGGTGTGGCGTTCGCGCTGACCAACATCCGCGAGGTTGGTGCACCAATCAAGCAGATCGAAAACCAGTCATCGGGCGTCATCCCAGTGATGAAGCTTCTTGAGGACAGCTTCTCCTATGCCAACCAACTGGGTGCCCGCCAGGGTGCCGGGGCCGTGTACCTGCACGCCCACCACCCTGACATCTACCGCTTCCTCGACACCAAGCGTGAGAACGCTGACGAGAAGATCCGGATCAAGACCCTGTCGCTCGGCGTCGTGATCCCTGACATCACCTTCGAGCTGGCCAAGAAGGATGAGGACATGTACCTGTTCTCGCCCTACGACGTCGAAAAGGTGTACGGCATGCCGTTCTCCGACGTTTCGGTCACCGAGAAGTACTACGAAATGGTGGACGACGCCCGGATCAAGAAGACCAAGATCAAGGCTCGCGACTTCTTCCAGACGCTCGCGGAGATCCAGTTCGAGTCCGGCTACCCCTACATCATGTTCGAGGACACGGTGAACCGGGCCAACCCGATCGACGGCAAGATCATCATGTCCAACCTGTGCTCCGAGATCCTTCAGGTCTCACAGCCCACCACGTACCACGATGACCTGTCCTACGACGAGACCGGCAAGGACATCTCCTGCAACCTGGGTTCGCTGAACATTGCGAAGACCATGGATTCGCCGGACTTCGGTCTGACCATCGAAACGGCCATCCGGTCGCTGTCGGCTGTGTCTGACATGTCCAATATCGTCTCGGTTCCGTCGATTGCCCGCGGCAATGACCAGAGCCACGCGATTGGCCTCGGCCAGATGAACCTGCACGGTTATCTGGCACGCGAGCGGGTGCACTACGGATCCGAAGAGGGCCTGGACTTCACCAATATTTACTTCTACTCGGTGGTCTACCACGCGGTGCGGGCATCGAACCTGCTGGCCATCCAGACCGGCACCACATTCGGTGGCTTTGAGAAGTCCAAGTACGCCAGCGGCGAGTTCTTCGACAAGTACACTAACCAGGCCTGGGTTCCGCAGACAGAGAAGGTTGCCGAGCTGTTCAAGAACATCCACATTCCTACCCAGGAGGACTGGAGTGCTCTGAAGGCTTCGGTCATGGAGCACGGCATCTACAACCAGAACCTGCAGGCCGTTCCACCCACCGGTTCGATCAGCTACATCAACAACTCCACCTCGTCGATCCACCCGGTGGCGTCGAAGATCGAGATCCGCAAGGAAGGCAAGCTGGGCCGCGTGTACTACCCGGCGCCATACCTGACGAACGACAACCTCGAGTACTACGAGGATGCGTATGAGTTGGGTTTCGAAAAGGTCATTGACACCTACGCCGCTGCCACGCAGCACGTGGATCAGGGCCTGTCGTTGACGTTGTTCTTCAAGGACACCGCCACCACGCGGGACATCAACAAGGCCCAGATTTACGCCTGGAAGAAGGGCATCAAGACCATTTACTACATCCGTCTCCGCCAGCTTGCGCTGGAAGGGACCGAGGTAGAGGGCTGCGTCAGCTGCATGTTGTAGGCAGCCGCTGCTGACTACCAGTACGACGGCGGGTGCCCGCCCGCCGTCGTACGCTTTAACTAAGAACTAACCCACCATTTAGGGGATGACATGACCGAGAAGGTCAAGCTGCTCAGCCACGTTGAGGCAATCAACTGGAACCGCATCCAGGACGACAAGGACGTGGATGTCTGGAACCGTCTGGTCAACAACTTTTGGCTGCCCGAGAAGGTGCCGTTGTCCAACGATGTTCAGTCGTGGGCGACGCTGACTCCTGACGAGCAGCAGCTCACCATGCGGGTGTTCACCGGTTTGACCCTGCTGGATACGATCCAGGGCACGGTTGGCGCTGTCAGCCTGATTCCCGATGCGATCACTCCTCATGAGGAGGCCGTGTACACGAACATCGCGTTCATGGAGTCGGTGCACGCCAAGAGCTATTCGTCGATCTTCTCGACGCTGGCTTCCACCAAGGAAATCGACGAGGCGTTCCGTTGGTCGACTGAGAATGAGAATTTGCAGCGCAAGGCTGAGATTGTCATGAACTACTACCGTGGTGACGATCCCCTGAAGCGTAAGGTGGCGTCGACGCTGCTCGAGAGCTTCCTCTTCTACTCAGGTTTCTACCTGCCGATGTACTGGTCGTCACGGGCGAAGCTGACCAACACGGCTGACCTGATCCGTCTGATCATCCGCGATGAAGCCGTTCACGGCTACTACATCGGCTACAAGTTCCAGAAGGGTCTTGAGAAAGAGTCGGCTGAGCGGAAGCAGGAGATCAAGGACTACACGTTTGAGCTGTTGTTCGAGCTGTACGAGAACGAGGTCCAGTACACCCACGATCTGTACGACTCCGTCGGGCTGGCGGAGGACGTCAAGAAGTTCCTGCACTACAACGCCAACAAGGCGCTGATGAACCTCGGCTACGAGGCGATGTTCCCGGCGTCGGTCACTGACGTGAACCCTGCGATCCTGTCTGCGCTGTCGCCGAATGCCGACGAGAACCACGACTTCTTCTCGGGTTCGGGTTCGTCCTACGTCATCGGCAAGGCAGTCAACACCGAGGACGATGACTGGGACTTCTAGGAGTTTATTTTCGAAGTCCCTGCTGAAAGTCTGGTCAGAGGCCCGGATCTGCGAAAACTCGCGGGTTCGGGCCTTTTTCCTGCCCTCTTCGAGAAGACAGAAGAGGCCAGCGTGTTATCACCAGCAAGATGGTTACCGGGACTCAGATGATGCGTTCGATAAACGACGGGGACGCGATGTTCCGGGTCAGGGTTTCCGGGTGTCAGGGAAAGAACAGTGCCGCTGCCGCGGAGGCCGCTATTCACCGGGGTCATGCAGGGTGAGGACGACGCTGCCTTTCTTGCGCCCTGATTGCACACGGGCATGCGCGGAGGCGGCTTCCTTCAGGTTGTAGGTTCGGTCGATAACCGGGACATAGTGTCCCGATGCCGCCAGATGGCTGATGAACTTCACATCCAGAGCCATCGCTTTGGCTCTTCGAAGCCCGGTGAACGCGATTTTTGCCCGGGTTTTGCCGAAGATGCGAGTCACCAGCATCCACATCAAAATCGGTAAGGAGGGCACGGTCGTCAGGTAGATGCCGCCGGGCTTCAGAAGCTTCCGGCTGCGGATGTATGAGCTCTTGCCTACCGCATCAAAGACAACGTCATAGACCTGGCCCAGCTCTGTGAAGTCCTGTGCGGTGTAATCGATCACTGTGTCGGCACCTAGGGATTTCACCAGGTCAAGGTTTGCCGTGCTGCAGACCCCGGTGACAACTGCCCCGAAATGCTTGGCGAGCTGAACGGCCGCCGTACCCACCGCGCCGGAGGCGCCGTTGATCAATATCGACTGACCGGACTTCAGGCTGGCGGCGTCTCTTAGAAAGGGCAAGGCGGTGAGTGCACCATCCAGGACTGCCACGGCGTCCGTCGGTACCAGGCCGGCAGGCTTCAACGCGATGATCCCGTTTTCGGGGACCGTGACGTACTCGGCATGGGCACCGAAGGTCGGTCCCGCTGATCCTGTGACCTGATCACCAACACGAAACTTGGTCACAGCGCTTCCTATTGACTGAATTTCACCGGCAAAGCCAGTTCCCAGGACCGGAAAGCGCGGCCGTGCTAAACCGAAGTAGAGCCTAGCAAGGGGGTCCTTGCCGTTGCGTGCGGTAGATTCCGCCTGTGAGACGACGGTTGCATAGTTGCGGATCAATACCTCCCCTTTTCTGGGGACCGGTGTATCAATCTCTTCAACGTGGACGACTTCTGGCGTGCCGTAGGAGCGGCTTGTGATTGCCTGCATGCGGTTCTCCTGAGTTAGGGGTGTGGCTAGGACCTGGGGAAGTTTCCGGTGCCGGGATTGTCCATGGTCTTCTCCTTGGCAGTCGACGGTTCAGTTGGCGGGCAGCCGGCGGCCAGCGATGAGTAGCCAGAAGATAATCGCTACCTCGCCCACGAACATGAACTGGGCGAATACGGCAGAGAAGTCGGGGATAACGGCCACACCGACAGCATCGGCCAGGTATCCGATGCCTGCGATGGCGAGCAGAATGCCGAAGACCTTTGGCACGAAACCCGATCGGAAGGCCAGATAGCCGACCAGCAGAAGGGAAATGCCGAACAGGCCCTGGCTGATGACCCAGATGGTGTTGAACGACTCCAGCACCGGGAGGGCGGCTTCGGGATCGCCGAGGAGCGAGAACCCGATCACGAGTTGACTGAGCGCAACCACCAACAAGACCGCGTACACCGATCTCATCCAGGCGGCCGCCGCCGAGACCCGACGGCTCACCGGCCGGAACAGTGTGTAGAACGCCCCCGCCACGATGATGTCGAGCAGGGCCACGATGAAAAAGCCGACGACACCCGCGAAGAACAGGAGCGGGGCGCCGGAGACGTTCTGTGCGGTCTGTTCGGCATCACCGCGAGCGATCAGGGGAACAATCGCGCCGAAGTTGGCGAAACCAGCCAGCACCGCCATGATCGCGAGTCCGAGTCCGGCCACAAAGGCCGCAGTTCGTGGCGACCAGGTGGTGAAGTTCATCGGGCGTTGCGCGACGTCGGTCTTGCTCGAGTCGAGCGAGGTGCGGTTCATTTTGATATCCTTACGTTGTAAGCTGATGGTGTAAGTAAAGTACGCCTACATGGTAAGGTTGTCAATAGACCAGAACGGAGAAATTATGGCGAGACTCTCGACCAAGACCGAGGCGGCATCACGCGGCCGCCTGAACCGCGAGCTGGTGCTGGGCGCAGCAATTGCGCTTGCCGATGACTCGGGCATCGAATCACTGACGATGCGCAGGCTCGGGGAAGAACTCGGGGTGGAAGCGATGTCGCTTTACAACCACGTCGCGAACAAAGAAGACCTGCTCAATGCTATGGTCGACGCCGTGTTCAACGAGATCGAACTGCCCTTGCACAGCGACGATTGGAAGACGGCGATCCGCAAGCGATCGGTCTCATTCCGCGACACGCTCTCACGCCACCCATGGGCCACCGGTTTGAAGGACTCAGGGACCAATCCCGGGCCAGCCACGCTGCGGCATCACGACCGGGTGATCGGCACGTTGCGGAACGCGGGATTTTCCATTGCCATGGCAGCTCACGCGTTCTCGGCATTGGACAGCTACATCTACGGCTTCGCGATGCAGGAGAAGAACCTGCCGTTTCACACTCAGGAAGAGACGGCTGCCATGGCGCACGCCATGCTCGCCCAACTTCCCGTCAACGATTACCCGTACCTCGCCGAGCTGACGGCGGAGCATGTGCTTCAACCGGGCTACTCCTATGGCGACGAGTTTCCGCTCGGCCTCGACCTTCTCCTCGACGGACTCGAGGGATGGCTCGAACGACATCCGGGGGATCGTCACCCTCAAGGCATGCTGACCGAAAGCGCTTGACGAAGACTGAGGCTACGCATGGTCCCTTTGGTCCGTCGGGTTAGCCTTCGGGATCGATCAAGAGATGGCGAAGACGTCCGCTACGCTGGTGCCTGGATATGGTGCCTGGGCTCGCTCCCTTAGATCGCAGTGCCACACCTGATGCCAATCCTTCCAGCACCAGGAAGCACAAGTTGTGTGGGGCAGGATGCAGAACCAATCCGATAGTTTCCGTCGGGACTGATGACGGATGGGAGGGCAGGTGAAGACTCAAGGAGCTTCGAAGTCCCGGGGATTGGGAGAGGCCAGAACGCGTGCGATCGCGGACGCCGCGGCGATCGCACCGTTTTCACACGCGTAGGCCAGTTTGGTGCGGGTCGCGGCATCGCGCATACCCGAATCTTCGATGGCAGTTCGAACCGACCGCGCGAAGGTAGGAGTGCCGACCTGGCGGGGTCGTAAAGCTGTCGCGTTGCCACGGCGTTCACATACGGCAACATTCCACCTCTGCTCCGGCTGCAATCCCATCCCCACGAAGGGGACTCCCGTGGCGCATGCCGTCTGCACAGTCCCTTGACCACCATGAAGGACTGCCGCATCCACCAGCCCCCCTAGCCGGTGAGCCGGCAGCAGACCGGTCACTGTCACATTGGCGGGTACCTCCTTGCGGTCGCCATCAGTAAGGTAATGGGCCACAGGTGCGACGACGTTGATGGGTAGTTTACCCAAGGATCGAAGGGTACCCAGAGCCAGACGTCTGCTTGCTGAAGACCCGAGCGCAAGGTAGACCAGCGGCCGGGGAGAGGACGCAAGATCGTGAACGACGTCGGGCAACTCCCCTGGCAGGTGCGCGAAGATTGGCCCTACCCTCTCATAGTTGGATGGCAACGAATAGCCCTCCAGTTCCCATGGCATAACGGTGAGCAGGTTGTAGTCTGCCTCGAACATCGACGCCATGCTGCGAAGCGGGCGCTTTGAGTTTTCCCGGGCCGCGATTTTGAAGGCGCGTGGGACCAGGGGAGCAGTGTTGTAAAGAGCCCTGAAGGCAGGCATTACCACCGGCTCTACCCACCCTGGGATAGCGAAGAGGCCGTGTTTGGTCTGCTCAACATGAGGACGTGTCAGTGCAAACGGTACCGGGTAGAAGAGTGGAATCCCTTCGGCGCGTGCAGAGATCAGAGAGGTGACGTTGGTGCCGTGCACCACGGCTACAGCTGCGGTCTCACGAATCAGGCGGCGTTCCGCCGCCACCCGGCGGCGCACCAAATCAACGGTGAACGGGTTGCGCACCCCTCGGCCTTGATCCAGCGCCAGCGCCCGAGCTTTTTCTAGCTCATTCCACACCGGTTGCAATTGATGGAAGGTAAACCCAGCGTCGATGATGAAATGAGAGAAGTCCGGTTCGTACCCCAGGAAGACGCACTCATGACGATCGCGAAGTGCTTTTGCAACCTCGATCATGCGGGTTGTTTCAGCCAGATTGAACGTGACCGGTGCGAAAAGGAGAACTGACACGGTGACCTCCTCAGTGGTTGCAGACCGAACTCGGCCCCCGAAACCCGCAGACCGTCCGGTTGATGGAGCCTACTAACCTCAGGGGTCCAGCCGGACGGAGGGGGCTTCGAAGATTGTTCATCCGGTCTACAGGAGGTACTCCGTGTGCCTTATGGAGCGCCAAGCCGCGCAAGCAGATCGCCTGCCCACTCCGTTGCGCGTTCGATCTCACCGTCCAGGAGGGGCCCTTCGTAGCCATGGACGCGGAAGGTTTGCTGCTTGACTTGTGTGTCGAATCCAAGTGAGCGCAACTCGTGTCTCGCCGCCTTTGCCGCGGAACCGGGGAGTCTCGGTTTGTCGACCCGGGTATCGAACGCGAAGGCGGGGATCTCAGTGCTGGGCCGTTCGACTTGGTTGAGCCAATCCCGGATGCCACGGGCCGGCTCATGCGGGGCCGAGTGGGACTTGACGGCGTCAGCTCGGGTGGATGCGCGTGTCATAGAGAAAGCGTGCGTCGGGCCACCAACCACCAACAAGTCGTATCCATCAACTAACGTTGGTGCTGCATCCGAGTCACGCACCTCAACGTCGGCATTGACGGCAAGTCTGGCGCCGATGGCTCGCGCTACCTTCTCGGTATTGCCCCACAGAGACTCGTAGACCACAAGTGCGCGCATCGTTACTCCTAATATAGAGACCACGATTAAGGCCGTATTCACAGCCTATCCGGGATACCTCCCCACGTCTGCCCCGCCTGTTTCATGGTGTTCACGCCTGAGAGCGTTTATGCACCGACTGAAGCGTGGTCATCGAGTTTGCTGGGTGTCCTCGACCGGTCTCCTAGGTGTACTGAGACACCTACGCGACGCTGGGTCGCCGTGAATGCAATGCTCCCACCATGTGTGCGCGGCGTGCCGGGAGGTGGGCCTTCTTTGAGGAACCCATCGCGCAGTTCCAGGAGACGATCCGCATGCTTACCCAGTTTCCTGGGTCCCCTGCCGGCTCACCATCTCGTTGATCCAGCTCGGCGCGAACGGTGAGGTGCAGTTTGGGGGAGTCGGGTAGTCCTTGAGGACCTCAAGGCGCTCACCGATATCAAGCGCTCGAGCACGATGCTCGACGTGTTCAATCCCAATCATCGCCAGACAGTGGTTCATCGCCCACTGAAGCCGATCCGGGGCGTCCTTCATCTCTGCTTCAATAACATCGAGCAGGGCCTGAAGGTCCAGGCCATCGGGACTCTTGATCACTCGTTCCGAAGTCAGTGCCCAACCGGCAGCCGCCACGACGGGATTCAGGTCGGCAAACCAAACGATCCGTAAATCTTCGGCGAACGGGCTCTTCTTCACCACATAGTTGACGAGCCAGTCATGCACTTTGGGTGCACGAGCTTCCCTGAGCATCGAGTCCAGCTCGTCACGTTCGAAAGCCTTCGGGCGGCAGATCAGAAGCGCGACCAACCTTGCAGCTGTATCACCGGTTGCCCAGAGGCTCACTGCAAGGTCGTGTTGAGTCTTCAAACGCTTGGCTACGGCGCGCAGCTTCCCCAGATTTACTCCGTGATCGTCCCCGTGCCTCGCATTCACCACTCTGATTCCGGGATCCTCGAGGGAGGCCAGCTCGGCAAGTACCTCGTCTGTTGTCGTCTCCGTCATCACGGGTTCCTCTTCCTCATGACCCATTGCATCGTGTGACTGCCAAGACTACTGGGAAGACAAAGACCCCGCAGGGTCAGATCCGGTACCGGGCGCCGGGGAGGGGTGGGGCGGTGGATGTGTACCTGTGTCCGGTCGGAGTGGTGATTCGGAGGGTGTGTCTGGGTCCTGGGCGTGGGTGGGCTCCCCAGCCGGGTTGTTCTTTGGTGTGGTTGCAGGCTTCGCAGAGTCCGGCGCCGTTGGTGATCGACGTCCGGCCGCTTTGGTGCCAGGGAATGATGTGGTCGTAGTGTCGGATTGGCGCGTCGCAGTACGGGGTGCGGCAGGTGTGGTCCCTTGCGGTGATGAACCGGCGTTGCGCCGGGGTGAAGAGCCGCGCTTTGGAGTCCAGGGCGACCAGATCACCGCTTGTTGGTGTGGTGTAAAGGCGCCGGACCCAGACGTCGAAGGCATGCCGCTCAGCGTCAGCAGGGTCACTGCCAGCGGGGTTGATGTCGGGGTGGATGTCAGTGGGGTGGATGAGGTCCCGGGCCCAGGACGAGGGGACGATGCCGTAGCCGGGGATTCTGGCCGGTTCGCTGTCACCTTGGAGGAGGGCGCGGTCGGTGATGATCACTTGCAGTTCGACGCGGGAGACACCCCCGGGTACCCCGGTGGTGCGTTCGACGAGGGTGTCGGCCATGAGTTGGCCTCGGGATCGGGTGTCCCCGGTCGCCCTGGCGGTATCGGCGTGCCGGGATAGTGCCGTGTAGGCGGTGACGGCTTCCTTCACCGGCAGCAGGGCGGTGAGGTAGGCCATGGTGTCCGGTGCTGGGCGGATGCTGACGAATCGTTCGTTGGCTGCGTGGGCTGCGCGGTTGACCACGGAGCGGGGGTCCCGACGGTAGGCGGCAGCCTTGGCCGCGGCGATGATGGTTTTGTCCCCGCACCCGGTGAAGGTCCCGGTGTCGGGGCTGAGTTCTTCATCGACGGCGGTCCGGTCGGAGCTGGAGAGGCATGCTGTTTCTTTCACTAACAGGGTGGCTCGCCATTCGTTGAGCTGGCCGGTGTGCAGGGCAGCCAGAGTGTGGGGCATCTCGGTGACCAGGGCCTGGGCGAGGCCCAGGAGCCGGTTGCCGCGGGAGGGGGATTCCCGCCGGGCCAACGCGACCTGCGCGCCGATACTTTTGCCCTGCTCCGCGGTTGGCACCCCGGTCTGGGCCTGGTGGTGGCGTTCAGAGCGGTCGAAGGCAACCGCGATCCGGGCCTGTACTCCGGCGATGGCGGATTTGAGGTCCTCCAGGCCGCGGAGCTGGTCGATCATCCCGGCCGGGTTCGTGGCTGGCCTCAGTGCCGTGAGGGCGTCGAGTAAGGCACGCGTGCCAGCATCCGGGCCAGCGCTGCCATCAGCGGTACTGTCATCAGCGGTATTGCCATCAGCGGTATTGCCCAGGCTTGACGGGCCGCGCGGAGCCGTTCCCGGGAAGGGAAGTTCCTTCTCAGTCACTGATGGAGCCCTGCTGCCGTCCATACCTCCATTGTCCCAAACCGCTCCGACACTGCGGAGAATTATGGGGCCTATGTGGACAACTCTCTCAAACAAATATTCGAACCAAAAACCGGCAAAATGGCACCTCGTGACGTAGCACTGACCAGGGAGTAAGTTGGGCGTAAACCCACCGCAGGGGGTAGTACTCAATGAATGGCAAAGCGGCCAGCTCCGACTCTGGAGACTCTCAACGGGCGCCCACGCCGCGGCATCCCAAACCGATTCTTAGTTTGACGGTGAACCCTGCGTTGGACGTTTACACGTCCACTGACCAGGTCATCGGTGGTCATAAACTTCGGTGCTCCGCGAGCCGACTGGAACCGGGCGGCGGAGGAATGAACGCGGCAAGGGTTATCCAGCGACTCGGCGGACAGGTGCTCGCCGTATGCACGGCCGGCGGTCCAACCGGGGAGGCGTATCGTCGCCTCATCGAAGCCGAGCGGATCCCGGTCCTCGTTGCACCCATCGAAGGAAGTACCCGCGAAAGTTTCACCGTCGACGAGACGGGGACGGGCGCCCAATTCCGGTTTGTGCTCGAAGGCCCAGAGCTCAGCAAATCCGAGTGGCGAGCCTGTCTCGCGCTCGTTTCGGAGGCGATTCTGCCGGAAGGGTATGTCATAGCCAGCGGAAGCCTCCCTCCCGGGGTGCCGGACGATTTTTATGCCCGGGTGGCGCGCCTGGCCAGGAAGGTCGGCGCCCGCTGTGTCGTGGATGCCTCGGGTGCAGCACTGTCCGAGGCGCTGGCAGAAGGGGTGTTTCTGGTCAAGCCCAGCCGGCGGGAGCTGGCGACTCATCTCGGCCGGGCGCTTGACACTGAGCAGGCTCAGATTGAGGCGGCGTCGGGCCTGGTCGCCGACCGGGCAGCGGAATATGTCGCACTGACCCTAGGCCATGCCGGGGCAGTGCTTGCATCCGAGGCCGGCACCATCCGGCTACCGGCCCCGTCAGTGCAGGTCGTCAGCACGGTGGGAGCAGGCGACAGTTTTCTCGGGGCATTTGTTCTCCGACTTGCGCAGGGCTCACCCGTTGATAGCGCCTTCCTGACAGCCCTAGCTGCCGGAAGCGCTGCAGCGATGACACCCGGCACAGAACTCTGTCATCGAAACGACATAGCGCGTCTCGAAGCGGAACTGATGGCCCAGCGCGTCCCCTCGCCCGGCACTGACTCGGGCTAGCTCCAGAAGACTGCTACCGCGACGTTGATCAGTGCAAGACCGCCGACGCCGTGCGCCAGTCCCTTAGCGACGTCGTGTCCGGACTTGGCCTTACGGCGGCCGATGAACGCGGCGACAACCACGCCGATGGTCAGGACCAGCTTGACGGCTATTTTGGCGTGGTTCGGGCCGTCGCCGTCGCCCATCTCAGCGAGACCCACCAGCAGCAGGCCCGTGACCAGTTGGGTGAGGGCGCCGATCCACTGCCACTGCGTGACGGTGGGGTGCTTGAATGTGGCCAACCAGCCGCCCACGATGGCGGCCGTACCGAGAATGTGGAGAAAGACGAGCAGAAGGCGAAGGAAGTCCATGGTCCAAGCATAGGGCAGCTGTGCGGACAGGCCCTTGGACTCTGCCACTTGGCCGCAGATGGGTGCACTCTGGAGGCCAACGAGGGCGAAAGGAGCCACCCATGGCTGAACACCAGCGGGCCTTACGGGCGGTCAAGTCCTTCCATACCGCCGCCTGGTTCTCCATCGAAGCATGCATGGTTTACCTGCTTTACTCCGGGTTACGGGGAAGGACAGACCAGCGGGCGGGAGTCGCTGCAGCCGTTGTCGGCAGCGAGCTTGTTGTTTTTGCCGGCAACGGGTTTCATTGTCCGCTCACCCCACTGGCCCAACGCCTCGGCGATTCCACCGGTTCGGTGACCGATATCTACCTACCCAGGTGGTTCGCCCACAACCTGCCCGCAATCCATGTGCCGCTGATCTTTTTTGCTGTCTGGACCCACGCCCGGAATATTGCACGCGCGCGTCTGGTCTAGAGCGCCCTGCTGAGGCTGCGCCGTAGCAGGATGGAGCCGAGGGTCAGCAAAGCCACAGCCATCCCTGCGAGCACCGCAAGCTGCGGAAGAATGTCAGTCAACGTGCCTTCATGTCGTTGGATCTCAGCGAACGCGTCGTAAGCCCACCGGTGCGGGGTCACCCGGGACACTGTCTGAAGGGTGTCGGAGAAGAACTCCGGGGGCACCATCGAGCCGCCCAGACCGGCCAACACGAGACCGAGGCCCACGCCCACTCCCGAGGCGGCGCTGTCGTTATCCATGACCGAGCCGATCACCATCGCTGCAGCAGCGGAGACCGCACAGAAGAACGCCAAAACGAGTCCTGCCAACCACGGATCGCCCCACTGCACGCCAAACAGCACAGCAGTGCCAACCATGATGTACGCCCCCTGGACAACGGCAATGCCGAACCGTCCCAGTGCCTGCCCCGCCACAGCCTGCCAGCTTGTCACCGGGGCGGCCATCACGCGGGAGATCACCCCGAGACGCCGCGCGTTGATGAGGGTCGCAGCCCCGGTGAGGGAGCTCAGGAAGACGAAAAGCAGAAGTTGCTGGGTGGCGCCCAGATCGAACCGTCCCAAGCCCAAAAATTCCTGCGATACGTCGTCGGTGTCCACGATTTCCAGTCCGGGGGGTACCACAGAAGTTTCCGCCCGCTCCAGGGCGGTGGTCGCCTCGGCCGCGCTGACGCCCGCTTCCTGGAGGAGCGATCGCTGTAGCTGTGCTGTGCTGACCGTCTGGACTGACGTCCGCACCTCCTGCAGTACGGCCTGTGCCGAGGCCTGCGACGCTGATATCACCTCGAGGTCGGCCTCCTGACCCGCGGAGTAGTCCGCGGCGTCGTCATCGCTGATGAAAATGCCGACGTCGATTCGGGCACGGCCCAGCTGCTGTTTCACCGTTTCCTCACCGGCAAACGACACCTGGAGGCCATCTTCTTCCAGCTGAACCTTCAAAGCACTTTCCAGGGCAGTACCGGACCCGCCCGACAGCGCCACCTGGGACCGTCCGCTATTGGCCCCGAATTGGGAGCCGAGCAACAGAATGAGGAGCAAAGGAAAAATGAAGACAAAAAAGATGTTCGACCTGTCCCGGAGGAAACGTTGAACCTCTACCAGGGCAATTCCCATGATGTGTTTCACAAGCGGGCACCCCGGTCCGGCAGCAGGCGCGATATCACGGTGGCAAGGACTGCAAATCCCAGCATGATCGCCAGGGGGACAGCGACGTCCGCCACCCCACCGCCTCCGGAGGTGATGCCGAGTCCGCGAATGAACGCTGAAATAGGGTTAAAGTCCATCAGTGTCGCGACAATCCCTGAGGTCTGCAAAGGAAAAAAGGCTCCGCCTGCGACTCCCAGCACCATGGCCAGGATCGATTGGGCGACATTCGCCTGTTCGGCGCTTCGCACGAGTTTCGCGACGACAAAGGTCAGGCTCGTTGCCGCCGCCGCAACCGCCAGGATCAGGAGCCCCACCACAGCCGGGGACCCAAACGAGACGTCAAACAACAGGCTACCGACCGTCAGCAGGATGGACGAGGCAACCACCCCCAGAATGAACCCGACCAGGGCCTTCGCCCAGATGATGGTACCGGGAGCGACGGGAGCTGACCGTAGCCTGGTCAGGGTGCCACCTTCCCGCTCCGCCAGCAGTCCCAGAACACCAAACCCGACGGTGAACAACAGGAACAAACCGGTCTGACCAGCCACTAGTGAGCCGCTGAGTGACAGTTGCTCGGCGGATGCCTGGCCTTCCGAAAGGGTCAAGGCGGCCGGGCCAGCGGCTGTCCGTTGCGCCAGGCCGGTTAGCTCGTCCTCCGGAAGCCCGGCCATACCGCCTGCCGTGGCAGTCACGGTGCCCGCAGCGAACTGCTGAAGCACCCCGTCCACCACCGAGATCAGCACATTGGTTTCGATGCTTGCAACATCACCTTCGATGACCTGGACGGTAGAGGCCTCCCCGGAAGTTACCGCAGTCGTGAACCCTTCCGGCAGGATGAGCCCCAGCTCAGCCCCGGTATCCCTTGTTTCGCCGCTGACCTCGTCGGCAGCCACCCTGGTGACGGTGACGTCCATCATGGGGAGGGTATCGAGGGCCTCGAGGAGCGCTTCCCCGAGCTGGCCGCTGTTTTCAGAACTTGCGACGACGACGGCGGGCTGCAAGTCGACGCTGTCCGTTCCGCCACCTCCAAAGGAGAGGTTCAGAACCCCCATCAAGGCCAACGGAACGAGGAGGGAGAAGATGAACACCGACCGGTCCCGGATCCGCAGCCTGAGGTCATTGGAGACCATGGTCCTGAGCCCGCGCACATCAATCCCGCAGGGCTTTGCCGGTGAGGTGCAGGAAGACCGATTCCAGATCGGGCCTGACGATCTCCACCGAAGTCAGCGCCATTCCCGCACCGCCGGCCTCGGCCACAATGGGTGCCAAAAGACCTGGCCCGTTGTGGACGGTCAACAGCAGGTTTGAGGGACCACTATCGACCTGTTGTACGCCCGGGAGCTGCCGCAGCGCCGTGGCTGCGTTACTGGTGCTGCCGGTGCCGCGCAGATCGATGCGGTCCACCCCGCCGGTCAGTTCGACCAACTGATTCCGGGTGCCCTCCGCCTGAATCCGGCCCTGATCGATGATCGCGATCCGGTCGCAGAGCCGTTCGGCTTCCTCCATATAGTGGGTGGTGTACAGGACAGCCATTCCCTCCGAGGCAAGAGTCTCAACGGATTCCAGGATGGAATTGCGCGACTGTGGGTCTACCCCCACGGTTGGCTCATCCAAAATCAGCAGGGTGGGTCGGTGGAGCAGGCCGATGCCAATGTTCAACCTGCGTTTCATCCCGCCGGAGAATTTCTTGGTCTGCTCTCGCGCACGGTCGCCGAGGCCAATAAGGTTCAGGACCAGGTCCGTCCGCTGCCTCAGTTCCTTCCCCCCAAGCCCTTGCAACCGGCCAAAGAACATCAGATTCTCTTTGGCCGTCAGATCCGGGTAAATGGCAAGTTCCTGAGGGACGAGCCCAATGTGCCCTTTTACCCGGGTGCTGGTCGGCGTCATGACCGCACCCATGAGTTCGACCGATCCGGAGTCGGCAGGGATCAGTCCCGCCACCATTGAAATGATTGTCGTTTTACCTGCGCCGTTGGGGCCCAAGAGCCCATACGTTTCGCCGGCTTCAATGTGGAAGGAGACGTCGTTGACAACGGTGTGGTTGTCATAGCGCTTCACCAGGGAGTTCACTCCCAGGATTGGAGCGCTCTGAAGCTGGCTGGCGGCCGTCATGACGGTTCCACGGGATCGTTGGCCGATGTCAGCCGGCGGGTCAGATGGGCTGCACTGCCCAAAATTACTGAGCCGTGCCAGGTCGCGTAGGCAACAAGAACGTTCATGAGGTGAGCCTCGGGTGGGGAGGGAACCACTTAGGCCACTGGCCAGACAACTTTGGTGATCCACTTTGACGGGTCGGGCTCCGCCTCCGGATCAGTTAAATAGGACTCCCAGGCGATATCCGCGGGGGTGAGGCCCGCCGACTCAATTGCGGCCTGAAGGAGCTCGTAGGTTTGGCCAAGGGTGTCGAACGGACCAACATGGATGGCCTCAAAGGCATCGGTCTCGGGTAACACCGACTGCGACACTCCGTCGGCTTCTGCGAAGTGTCCTGCGATCGGGAACCCAGCCTCCACGTCGATGGTCTCGCTCGGCATCCCATGGTAAAGAGCGAAGGGTGGACCGGCAGGGTTGGTGCCCTGCGTCTGGGTCGCGGCCATTACCCGATGGAATGCACGACCGAAGAAGTCAGTGAGCGAGTCCATCGGAACACGCTCGCGAACCACTGCAACAGGTTGTTCCAGGGTATGAACTTTTGTGGGTTGGGGTGCATTGTCACTCATTCCAATAGGGTGTCGGCCGGGAGTTAGCGGTGACAGGGCCTTACGACCCTATTCAGGCAGGGTTGCTGGCGGGACTTTAGACTCTGCTTCTGCCGGGTCTGGCTCGCCAAGATGGAGCCATGACTTCAACAGCGAGTGCAGACGTGTACGTGGTGTGGCTGCAAGACGTGGGAATAGCTGACGTGCCTTCGGTCGGAGGTAAGAACGCGTCACTCGGCGAGCTCACGCGTTCCCTCCTCGGGTCGGGTGTGCGGGTCCCCGACGGTTTCGCCACTACTGCGTCGGCCTACCGGGCCTTCATCGCCGTCAACGGCATTGAACCCGGCATTCGTGACACGGTCAACCGGTATCATGCTGGCGAGTCGACGTTGCGGGAAGCAGGAGAGACCATTCGGGCATTGATACTGGAAGGCGAATTTCCTGCAGACATCGCCGCCGAGATCACTGGGCACTATCGGGCGCTGTCTTCCCGGACCGGCAGGCCGTCAGCCTCGGTGGCAGTGCGTAGCAGTGCGACGGCAGAGGACCTCCCCGACGCAAGCTTCGCAGGTCAGCAGGAGACGTTTTTGAACATTTCGGGAGAACGCGAACTCCTTGAAGCCTGCAGACGGTGTTTCGCCTCGTTGTTCACCGATCGGGCGATCAGCTACCGGGAGATGAAGGGATTCGACCATGTGAGCGTCGCCCTGTCGATCGGCGTGCAGCTGATGGTGCGTTCGGATCTTGGTGCGTCGGGGGTGATGTTTTCCATCGACACGGAGTCAGGTTTTCCGCGCAGCGTGGTGATCAGCGCAGCCTGGGGCCTGGGAGAGACTGTCGTTCAGGGAAGTATCAACCCGGATAAATACCAGGTCTTCAAGCCGTTGCTTGCCACACCCCACTTTGTTCCGATCATCGAGAAGACGGTGGGCTCCAAGGAACGAAAAATGGTGTACAGCCGCGGTGGGCACGCACGCACGCGGACGATAGAAACGACCGATCTGGAGCGGGAGTCAATTGTACTTTCCGACCACGAGATCCTGACGCTGGCCCGCTGGGCTGTCTCGGTGGAAGAGCATTACGAGCGGCCGATGGATATGGAGTGGGCCAAGGACGGATCAACCGGGGAGCTCTTCATGGTCCAGGCCCGCCCGGAGACCGTTCAGGCGCAACGCAGCGAAACCACGTTCAACGTGTATCACCTGCGGGAGTCGGGGCGGCGTCTCCTCTCAGGCGCGGCCATTGGCGAGGCAATCGCACACGGCGACGCCTGTGTTGTGCTTGATGCGCAGGACATCGACAAGTTTCGGGACGGCGCCATTCTGGTCACCAGGATGACCGATCCGGATTGGGTACCGGTGATGAAACGGGCGGCGGGGATCGTGACCGATCATGGCGGTCCCACCAGCCATGCGGCGATTGTCAGCCGGGAATTGGGCGTACCAGCCGTGGTGGGTACCGGGAACGGAACCTCGCTGCTTGAGGATGGATCGGCGATTACCATCTCGTGTGCTGGCGGTGAGGATGGGGGAGTGTACGAGGGAACGCTCGCCTTTGAGGTGGAGGAAGTTGACCTCGGCGCCCTGCCGGAGACCAACACCGCGGTCATGGTCAATATCGCCAGCCCCGCCGCTGCCTTCCAATGGTGGCGGCTCCCGGCGGCAGGCGTTGGCCTGGCACGGATGGAATTCATTATCAACAACCTCATTCGTATCCATCCGATGGCACTTGTTCACCCGGAATTGGTGACTGATCCCGACGAGATGGCGCAGATCAGACAGCTCACCCGCGGTCATGACACTTTGCTTGAATACTTCGTTGACGTTCTCTCACGGGGCATCGCAAAAATCGCAGCACCTTATTACCCGGGCCCGGTCATCGTCAGGCTCAGCGACTTCAAAAGCAACGAGTACGCCCATCTGATTGGTGGAAGCTATTTTGAGACCGCAGAAGAGAATCCGATGCTGGGGTTCCGCGGGTCCTCGCGCTACTATGACGAGCGTTACCGGGAAGGATTTGCGCTTGAATGCCGCGCAATCAAGCGGGTCCGCGAGCAGCTTGGCTTTGCGAACGTCCTGGTGATGGTGCCGTTCTGCCGCACGCTCCGCGAAGCAGAGCTGGTCATCGAGGTAATGGCGGAGAACGGTCTGGTCCGGGGGGACGAAGGACTGCAGATCTACATGATGTGCGAAATACCGTCAAACGTTATTCTTGCCTCGGAGTTCGCCCGGCACTTTGACGGGTTTTCGATCGGTTCCAATGATCTGACACAACTGGTCCTTGGCGTCGACCGCGATTCGGAGCATTTGGCACAACTGTTTGACGAACGAGACGAGGCCGTCAAGTGGATGATCTCGCGTGCCATCGACAAAGCTCACGCGGCGGGAATAAAGATCGGCATTTGTGGACAGGGACCAAGCGACCACGAGGATTTCGCGGCGTTCCTGGTCGAGCAGGGGATCGACTCAATCTCGCTGAACCCCGATACTTTTCTCCGCACAGTCCAGGTCATCGCCGAGGCAGAGAAGTCACGAGTAGCTTCGAAACGCCAGACAGGTCAGAACCGCCAGACAGGGCAGTAGGGCAGCGCGGGCTTATGGGCGCTTATTCCAGCCTAGGGGCGCTTATTCCAGCCCAGCACGCATAGCGTCATCCAACCGACCGCCCCAGGCGAGCGGCGCAGCGATTCGGAACCGTCGCCCGCTGATGCTTTCGGGAACGATTCGAACAAAATGATCCTTCTTGCCGGCCTCCCAGGGAACGAGCAGACGGCCCACAGAGTTGAGCACCTCCGGAGTGCGGTCCAGCCTGTACGCGGGACCTTTAACAACGACACTCCAGGCGATAACCCCCTCCTTGTCTACTCCGTCCGCCTCCAGTGCAACCCGCTGGCCCAAAGCGGCGGCCAACTTGGAACCGTGGCCTGTCCGAAAGATGAAATCCCCGCCGTCGATTCTGTAGTTGATGGGGAAAATCTCGGGCTGCTCGTTGGCCCAGACTGCTAGCCGGCCGATCGAACCTCGTCGGAAGAGTTCCCAGCATTCTTCAGGGGAAAGGGTAGTGGTCCTGGGTATTTCAGCGCCGGTAGTCATGACCCCGAGCCTAGATCGATCTGCGGCCAACTCCTAGGGCCCAAAGACCCTTCAACGAGTGAGTTGGCCGCTGCCAGCCGCCTAGTCGTCATGCTTAACTTTATGAATCGGGGTAATCACCGTGGGACAGGGCAGATGACCAAGCACCCCGTGGGCAGTCGAGCCCAGCAGTAGCCGCCTGAAGCCTCCCCGACCGCGACTCCCGATCACAAGTAGGTGGGCGCCGGCTGCTGTCTGAACCAGGGCCGCCGCGGGTTTGGCGTCGGTCACCATCACCTTTCGCACGAGAAGCCCCGGGTAGTCCTCCCGGACGCCCGAAACGGTTTCAGACAACACGACCTGTTCCTCCTCTTCGAGGGCTTTGTCGAGGCTGGGCGAAAGGAGGCCCTTGTCGAGGAGATGGTTCGGCGTGTTCAGGGAATACACCACAATTAATTCCTGGCCATTCCGGTCGGCTTCGGCTGCGGCAAAGGCGACCGCCTGGGTGGATTCCTCCGAACCGTCGACGCCAACAACAACTCCCTTCCCGTTTCCCGCATGATCCCCAATGACTGCGACTGGGCAGGTGGCGGTTGCCGCGATCTGCAGAGCCCTATCCGTGAGCGTGCCACCCAGGTGGGCGCTGCCGGAGCCAACCACCAGCATTGACGCGTTGGCCGAGAATTCGCCGAGCGCCCCAGCGACACTGCCCTCCAGCAGCTTGGTGGTGATGTCGACGCCGGTGCTCCCGCGGACACGTTGTGCCGCGGTTTCCAGCAGCTTCTGCCCGTTGTCCATCAGGCTCTCCGTCCAGGGAATCGCCTCGGTGACCCAGCGGTCGTCAACGACGTGCAGAATAATCAGCGGCACTCCATAACGATCGGCGCGAGCGGCTGCCCAGGTCACCGCCGCCTGACCACGAGCATTATCAGTGGTTGCAACGGCTATCGGTTTTGACGATTCCATGGTGGCCTCCCAGCGCGATGGTTAGGAGACCTACTGTCCTGCACCGCACCACAACCCGATAGGGCCCAAAGTCACGAGTACCGTGATCCGAAGGGGCAGCTGGGAGCACTACTTCAGCAAAGCCACATCAGAGACCAGATCGATGTGTGACTGCATCGCCGCCGCGGCCGCCGTCGGGTTCCCGGAACGGATCGCCTCGGCGATGATCCGATGCGACTTCAGTGACTGTTCGGGCCGCCCCGGCTGACTCAGTGACTCAATCCGGGTCTCCAATACCATCTCCGCGATGAACGCCATCAGTTGGGCCAGCACGGGGGAGTGGGCGGCGGAGGTGACCGCCTGATGGAACGACTCATCACCCTGGGTGCCCCGACCGCCCGCCGTCACCTCGGTGGCCATTGCTTCAAGGGCAGCGTCAATAGCCGCCAGGTCTGCTGCGGTCCGCCGGGAAGCGGCAAGGGCGGCCAGTTTCACCTCGAGGGTGCTGCGTGCTTCGGTGATCTCGGGCAGCCTGGTCTGATGCTCACGTAGCTTCCTGATCACCGTTGCCAAGCTCGGCCGATACACCAGCACCGCCCCCGTGCCGTGCTGCACATCGATTACGCCCAGCACTTCGAGGGCCACCAGCGCCTGAGCCAGTGTCGCCCGCGAAACTCCTAGTTGTTCGGCAAGGATTCGCTCAGCGGGCAGGAGATCACCGGGCCCCAGTTGGGCGTCCTCGATGTAGACGAGGATCTGCTCGACCAGCTGCTCATAGAGTCGTGGCCGGGGTGCGCGGCCAAGCTGCCGTGGGTCGGGCAGTGCGTTCATCAGCGGTCCTCAACGTCAGTGGGGAGATGTCATGCCAGTTTAGGGGGCGAGCAGGTCACAATTGACAAATGGATCAGTGTCTAACAGTCTAGTCCAGTGCGCCGGTAACGTGCGTCACATCACACTTTCACTGGCGAAAGAAGACCTATGTCCGTCCCACTCCTCTCAATCATCATCCTGGCAGCGATGTTCCTCATCGCTACCTTGCTGCCCGTCAATATGGGTGCCCTCGCCTTTGTTGGCGCTTTCCTGCTGGGTGCAGTCTTCCTCGGCATGGAAACCGATGACATCATTGCCAACTTCCCCGGCGGCCTGTTCCTCACCCTGGTTGGCGTCACCTATCTCTTTGCGATCGCCCAAAACAACGGCACGATCGACCTCCTGGTCAGCGGAGCGGTCAAACTTGTCCGCAGCCGGGTGGCCCTGATCCCGTGGATCATGTTCGTCATCACGGGCGTCATCACCGCCGTCGGCGCGCTCGGCCCCGCAGCCGTAGCAATCATGGCACCCGTCGCGCTCGGTTTCGCGGCCAAGCACAAGATCAGCCCGCTGCTGATGGGCATGATGGTGGTGCACGGCGCACAGGCCGGCGGCTTCTCGCCCATCGCCGTCTACGGCGTCATCGTCAACGGCATTGTCGCCGACACCGGCTTCGACTACAGCCCCATGGCACTCTTCCTCTCCAGCCTCATCTTCAACTTCCTCATCGCCGTCGTCCTGTTCCTGGTTCTCGGTGGCCGGAAACTGTTCTCCGCCCGGGTCGAGCAGTTCGTCGAAAACGCAGCCGATGCCCGGATGCACGCCAGCGTGGGCGCTCGCGCCTCGGGTGCCGACGTCGACTTCCGCGGTACCGGGTCGGGCACCGACTCGCTCAAGGGCAAAGCCAAGCCAGCCAGCGACGGCGCCGTCGGCACCGAGAACAAGCAGACTCTCGCGCAGTTCGCCACCATCGCCGGTCTGATCGTCCTCGCCGTCGTGGCGCTGGGCTTCAAGGTCGACGTCGGCTTCGTTGCCATCACCATCGCCGTCGCCCTCGCCTTGATCTCTCCACGGTCCCAAAAGGGTGCGGTCGAAAAAATCAGCTGGTCAACGGTGCTCCTGATCTGCGGCATGCTCACCTTTGTGGGTGTCCTGCAGGAAGCCGGAACCATCGAATACGTGTCCGACGGTGTCGCCAGCCTCGGCATGCCGTTGCTCGCTGCCCTGCTGATCTGCTACATCGGTGCAGTCGTCTCCGCGTTCGCCTCCTCCACGGCGATCCTCGCCGCGCTGATTCCGCTAGCCATCCCGTTCCTGGAATCCGGTGAAATCGGAGCGATCGGCGTCATCGCCGCCCTGTCCATCGCCTCCACCGTGGTTGACGTTTCCCCGTTCTCCACCAACGGTGCGTTGGTACTTGCCAACGCCCCCGAGGGCACTGACAGGGACCGCTTCTACAAGCAGATCCTCGCCTACGGCGGCATCATCGTCGTCGTCGGACCGCTGGTCGCCTGGCTGGTCCTCGTGGTGCCGGGCTGGCTCTAGGCCCTGAACGCCGGAACCGGACACCCCACTGAAAGGAAAAAGATCACCATGACCGACGTTATTACCAGCCCCGCAGAGCGGTCCGGCCCACTCGCCGGCACCCTCGTGGTGGACCTTAGCCGCGCCCTGGCCGGACCCCACGCTGCAATGATGCTGGCCGACCTTGGTGCCCGCGTGATCAAAGTGGAGAACCCCGGTTCCGGCGATGACACCCGCGGCTGGGGCCCACCCTTCGTGGGGCCCGAGGACAACCCGCAGGCCACATATTTCCTGTCCTGTAACCGGAACAAGGAATCGATCGCCCTGGATCTGAAGAGCGACGACGGGAAGAAGGTCCTGACCGCCCTGCTGGAACGGGCCGACGTCGTCGTCGAAAACTTCCGGCCGGGTGTCCTGGACCGCCTGGGATTCTCGACCGAAGCAATGCACCAGCTCAACCCCCGCCTGGTCGTCCTCTCCATCACCGGGTTCGGGCACGACGGACCAGAATCCAGCCGGAGCGGGTACGACCAAATCCTGCAGGGCGAGGCAGGCCTGATGTCACTCACCGGGCCCAGCCCGGATGACCCGCAACGCGTCGGTGTGCCGATCGCTGACCTCCTCTCCGGGATGTACGGGGCGTACGGCGCCCTGGCGGCACTGCTGGAAAGGGAAAAAACCGGCAAGGGCCAGGTGGTTCGGACCTCGCTGCTTGCCGCGCTGGTCGGTGTCCACGCGTTCCAGGGCACCAGGACCACTGTCGCCGGCGAGGTGCCGAAGGCGCAGGGCAACCACCACCCGTCCATCGCACCCTACGGCCTCTTCAACTGCGACGCCGGGAAGGTCCAGATCAGCGTCGGCAGCGAGAAGCTGTGGCAAAAGTTCGCCACAACCTTCGGGCTCGACGCCGACCGCGCCGAGTTCGCCAGCAACGGTGATCGTGTGCGTAACCGCGACCTGCTGATCGGCGAGATCGAACAGGCTTTCGCCGCGTACGAGTCGGAGCCCCTGCTGGCAAAGCTCAACGAAGCCGGCATTCCGGCGGGCAAGGTCCGGTCCCTCGATGAGGTGTACGAGTGGGAGCAGGTGAAGTCGCAGGGCCTGCTGATCGACGTCGAGCACCAGTTGCTGGGCAAGGTCAGCCTCCCCGGCCCCCCGTTGCGGTTCTTCGATGGCTCCGAGCAGGAGACCACCAACTCAAGCCACACCGCGCCTCCGCTGCTGGACCAGGATGGTGCCGACATCCGGCGCTGGCTGGACGACGCGCTGGCGAAGGACTCCTAGCATGACGACGACCCAGCCGGTGCGCCATCTCACGGCAGCGGAACTGATTGACGTGGTTCTTGATCCGGGTACCTTCACCGCCTGGGATAAACCTGTGCCCGGCCCGCACCCGGACGCGGGGTACGAGCGGGAGCTGCAGGCCGCCCGGGAGAAGAGCGGCGTGGACGAGTCGGTCATCACCGGCGAGGGCCTGATCCGCGGCCGCCGCGTGGCAGTGATCGTCTCCGAGTTCCGGTTCCTTGCCGGTTCCATCGGGCTGGCGGCCGCCAATCGGATTGTCGAGGCAGTCGAACGGGCCACCCGGGAGGAACTTCCGTTGCTCGCCGGGCCCGCATCCGGCGGCACCAGGATGCAGGAGGGCACCCTCGCGTTCCTGTCGATGGTGAAGATTTCGGCTGCCGTGCGCACCCACCGGCGGGCGCGGTTGCCGTACCTGGTGTATCTGCGGCACCCGACCACCGGCGGCGTCATGGCGTCCTGGGGCTCCCTCGGCCACGTGACCGTCGCTGAACCTGGCGCGTTGCTCGGCTTCCTTGGCCCGCGGGTCTACGAGGCGCTGTATGGCACCCCGTTCCCCGAGAACGTGCAGATCTCCGAGAACCTGTACGACAAGGGGCTCATTGATGCGGTCGTCCCTCCGGAGCTGCTCCCCGAAATCGTTGACCGCGCGCTGAACGTTCTGACGCAGCAAGCAACAGCACCGGTGCCACCTCCGGCGACCCTCGACGTCGTACCCTCCCCGGTGGACGCCTGGACCTCCATCGAGATTTCCCGCAACCGGCGTCGCCCCGATCTGCGAAGACTGCTCAGCTGGGCCGCCCAGGATGTACTGCCGCTCAACGGCACTGGCCAGGGCGAAAAGGACCCCGGTCTCCAGTTGGCGCTTGCCCGTTTCGGCCACCAATCGTGCGTGGTGTTGGGCCATAACAGGTCCCGGGTGGCACCGGAAAGCTCAATGGGTCCTGCGTCGCTGCGCGAGGCGCGACGAGGCATGAAACTGGCCGAAGAACTTGGCCTGCCATTGCTGACCGTGATTGATACCGCTGGCGCCGCACTGTCCAGAGAGGCGGAGGAGGGTGGTCTTGCGGGCGAAATCGCCCGATCGCTTTACGACCTCATCGGCTTGCAGTCACCAACGGTTTCGGTGCTGCTCGGACAGGGCGCCGGCGGGGGAGCGCTGGCGCTCCTCCCTGCGGACCGCACCATCGCCGCCCACCACGCCTGGCTGTCACCGCTGCCACCCGAGGGGGCCAGCGCGATCATGCACCGGAGCACCGAGTTCGCGCCGGCGCTGTCAGAAGCGCAAGGAGTCAATGCAGCGTCGTTGCATGCCAACGGGCTGGTCGACCACCTGGTGGACGAGCGCGATGACGCCGCCGAGGAAGCCAAGGCGTTTTGCCTCCGGATGGGAGCAGCTATCGAGTACGAGCTGTCGTCTCTGGCAGGGGAATCCATTGACACCCTCCTGACCCGGCGGGCCGCCAAGTATCGCGATCTGGGGCCCCGATTGGCTGATCCGACGGGTTAGCAGGGACGCCTGGGTACGCTTCTCAAGTGCGGTGGGAAACACCCGGTGGGGTACGCTGAATCGACACCCACAACCTGGAGACGACCATGCAACTCGACACCTCAGAGCTGACCCCAGTCATCAACCGCCTCAAGCGCGCGCAGGGCCAATTGGCTGCTGTCACCCGCATGCTCGAGGAGGGTAAGGACTGCAAGGACGTCATCACCCAGTTGGCTGCCGTGTCGAAGGCTTTGGACCGTGCAGGGTTCGCGATCATTGCCACCGGGCTGGAGCAATGTCTTACCAGCGACGACGCCACCATGGACAAAAAAGATCTCGAAAAGTTGTTCCTGTCCCTCGCCTAACCGGCCCTGCACGTCACACGGCGCGCCGGCGGCCGTCCGCTATTGCGGGCAGGCGGTTTGGGTGGCATAGTTCGGTCCGTGCGGGGCGCCGCAGAGCTCTCGCGCTGCCTGGTCTCGACCCCCACACTGACTCAACGGTGAGGTTTCATGTCCCACAGCAGTAGGCGCGGTCCGGTTGATCCTCGCGTTAAGGATTCCGTCCAGCAGGATGCCGTCCAGAGTCCCTCCCTGGCAGACCTTCTCGGCCGCACCGCTGATGGAGATCAGGAGGCTTTCGCTGCCCTGTACAGGCAGACCTGCAAACGGGTCTACGGGCTGGTGCTGCGGGTGATCCAAAATGCAGCAATTGCGGCGGAAGTGGTGCAGGAGGTGTATCTGATGCTGTGGGCGTCGTCGGGCCAGTTCGACGCCGATCGAGGCTCTCCCCATAGCTGGATTTTGACCCTCGCTCACCGGCGCGCCGTCGACCGGGTGCGTAGCGAGCAAAGTTCTGCCGGACGTGACGCGGCGTACAGCCTGCGGTCAGCGGCAGTCCGACCGGACAGCGTTGAAGAAACGGTGCACCACACCCTGATGTCAGAGAGCGTCAGAAAGTGTCTTGGATCCCTCACCGACCGGCAGGCAGAGGCCATCAGCCTGGCCTACTACGGCGGAATGACCTATGTCGAAGTCGCTGAGACGCTACAGATCAAGCTTCCCACCGCCAAATCGCGGATTCAGGCAGGGCTGACCCGCCTGCGGGACGCCATGGAAGCCGACGGCTACGACGCCCTCTCCCGGTGAGCAGGAAGAAAGACAACCTTATGGACCCATACCTTCAACAGTGGTTCACGCGCCTGGCCGTCATGACGTCCGGGCTTGACCTCAACTCGGTCTGGGACAACTACACAGAAATCGGTGGCACCTGCGACATCGTCGAGTTCAAGGCGTACATTCACGGCCTGATGCAGCTCGAGCAATTCCAGCGGGACATGGTCTCCCACGCAATTAACGAGATGCTCGATGACAAGGATTCACCAGTGCGCCGTGCGGCGTACACAACCGACGACGTTTCCCTCGCCACAGGTGTCCCCACCGAAAGCAGCTTCGAAAGCCTGACCGATCCAGCGCTGCGACGCCTGACGACGACGGCGGCTGCCCTGTTCCCGGTCAACCAGGCCGAATCGCTGCGGCTACAGTCGTTGCATCGGACCGGGCTGATGGGGTCGGCTCCCGAGGAGCGATTCGACCGGATCACCCGACGGGCACAAGAGCAGTTTGGTGTCAGCTCTGCCTCGATTGCCCTGATCGGCCAGCACCGCCAGTTCATCAAATCGGTGACGGGTCCCATCGGTGAGAATGTCCCGCGCCGGATTTCCTTCTGTGACCAGACCATTCGCAGCGAACGGGTGATGGTGGTGCGTGATGCGCTGGCGGACAGCAAATTCCGGAACAATCCACTGGTGCAACTGAAACCGCACATCAGGTTTTATGCAGGATATGCGCTGCGTGGCCCCGGTGGTTGGCCGGTCGGCACGCTGTGCATCATCGATGACCGTCCGCGAGACTTCTCGGCGGCCGATGAGCTGGCCTTAAAGCAGTTGGCCGCCGAAGCCCAGAACCAGATGGAGATGAATCGGTCCTAGGACTCCAGCGGCCAACAGCCTGTCCGGGCTACTTCGCGGGAGCCATCGACATGGGCAGAACCCGCCGCATGACATCTGACAGCGTAATGACGCCGATGAACTTGCCATCGTCTATCACGGCCGCAAGCTGAACACTCGCGCTCCGGATCTGAGCCAACGCCTCATAGACCGGAACATCGGCCTCCAGCAGGAAGGCTGCACCGGCCAGCTCACGGACCTGGCGATCCGCTGGCTCGAGGAGCGTGTCCCGAACGTGGATCACCCCGGGAGGAGTACCGGCGTCGCCCTGCACGAGGATACGGAGGTGCTTCGACCGCGCCGCCGCTTCCTGGACATCGGCCATCGTGGCAGTGTCCGGCACCACCGTGGGCGCGCCGCCGGGAGCGATGAGTGAGCGAACCGTGAGGCTTTCCAGTTCCAGCGCACCCGACAGCTGCGTCTGGTAGGACGCCTCGAGTGCCCCAGTTGCAGCGGAATGCTCGACCAGGTGACGAATCGACCCGGCGTCCAACCCGCCGGCCGCAGCCCGGTTCACAGGTGTGACACCGCTGGCAGCGACGAGGCGGTTCGCGATGGCATTGACCCAGACCAGCAGAGGCCGGACGAGCCAAATGAAACCGCGTGACGGCAGCCCGATGAGCTTGGCAGACCGCTCGGGGTGGGCAATGGCCCACGACTTGGGCGCCATTTCTCCTACGACGAGGTGAAGGAAGGTCACAAACAGGAGGGACAGCCCAAACGCTGTACCGCCGGCTATTGCCTCCGGGATGCCCCAGGATGCGAGTACCGGACCCAACCAGGCGTCAACAGCCGGTTTGGTGATCGCGCCGAGAGCAAACGTGCAGGCGGTAATTCCCAGCTGGGCACCCGCAAGCATGATGGTGAGTTCGTTGATACCCCGCAGCGCGGCACGCGCTGAACGGTTGTTGGCCGCCTCGGCTTCAAGCCGGTAGCGGCGTGCACCCAACAGGGCGAATTCGATCACGACGAAGAATGCACTAAGGACGATGAGTAGCACCGTTACCAGGGTTACGATCATCGGGTTTCCTCACTAGTTTCATCAGCTGCGTCGGTGCGGCGCTCAGCGCGCTCACCGGCGTCGGCGTTCTCTGGGGTGAGCTCGATCAG
This sequence comes from Arthrobacter sp. Sr33, assembly GCF_054511195.1. Lineage (NCBI taxonomy): Bacteria > Bacillati > Actinomycetota > Actinomycetes > Micrococcales > Micrococcaceae > Arthrobacter > Arthrobacter sp. Sr33. The sequence goes on from NZ_JBTNDD010000006.1 coordinate 56,172, forward strand.
CCGCACCAGTAACTCGCTCGGTACATGCCGGGTTACTTCGAGGACTTCGACGTCGAGCACACGGCGGACGGGCTCATCCTCGACCAGGTCGCGGGGATCGTCGGGGAGAACCACAGTGACTGTTTCGCCGACGGCCGGCAGTTCGCCGCGAACGGCGATCAGCACACCCGAGATCGTCTCGTAGTCGCCCTCGGGCAGTTCGTGCCCGATAGCGCGCTCCACCTCATCGACGTGCACGTCACCACTCATCCGCCAGATGAAGTCCTCTTCGGACTCGATCGTGGGTGGTGCTTCGTCGTCGTGCTCGTCGGTGAGTTCACCGACGAGTTCCTCTGCAAGATCCTCGACGGTGATGACGCCGGTGAAGCCGCCATACTCATCGATCACGCAGGCAAGCTCGTTGCGGGAGTTCATCAGCTGCTCCAGCGCATTGGGCAGGGACATCAGGGTCGGCAGCACCAGCGGCGGGTGCATGACCGCCGTCACCAGGGTGTCGTCGCTGATGCTTGCCGGCAGAATATCCGCGAGCTGGACGACGCCGAGGGGTTCCTCGGTTTCGGACACCACGGGATAGCGGGTGTGGGCATCGGCCATCAGGGTGCGCACATAGCCCACCGTTGCCTCGGGCCCGACGGTGCCGACCTGTGACCGCGGAATCATCGCGTGTTCAATATCCCGGTCGGGGAAGTCGAGGATACGGTCAATCAGCATCGACAGTTCTTCGGGCAGGTCACCACTCTGGCGGGAATCGGCCACAATGCGGTCCAGATCCTTCGCAGTTGCGGTGGTATCGACGTCGTGGACTGGTTCAACCCGGACGAGCCGCAGCAGGGCGTTGGCCGAGTGGTCGAAGATCGTGATCAGCCAGCCGAACGCGGCAAGGTAGATCGTGGTTGAGCGAGCCAGTCCGCGCGCCAGCGGCTCAGCATTGGCGATGGCCAGGTTCTTCGGATACAGCTCACCGAAGATCATCTGGACAACTGCCGCAACAACGAGGGCCAGTACCGTGCCGATTGAGATACCCAGGGCGGCCGGCAAACCGGCCCCGCCGAGCAGGACACCCAGTGACTCACCGACCAGCGGTTCAGCCACGTAACCAATCAGTAGACCGGTGACAGTGATGCCCAGTTGGGCGCCCGACAGCATGAAGGACGTTCGCTTGGTGACCTTCAGGGCCCGTTGGGCAGAGACATCGCCGGCTTCGGCCAGGACCGCAAGCTTGGTCCGGTCGACCGACATGTAGGCAAATTCCTGGGCCACGAAATAGCCGTTGGCGGCAATGATGGCGAGGATGATGATGATGCCCAGTAAGAGGGTGAGCAGGGTGATCGTCATTTAGTTGACCCCCCGCAGTCGGCCGGCGTGAACCCACGGCCGAGACTTGATTCAGGATTCAGATTGAAAGAACAACAATGACTGGGGTCATCAGAGGACCCCGGTTGCGTACGCAGTTAGACCAGCACCTTTAGCAGTCTTGGAAACATTGACATAACCACTATACCGAGAGCCCTGCGACGGCCAGTAACCTACTACCCGGTGGCCGCGTTCGACCTTCCGCCGGAGCAGGGAAGAATAGGACTGTGAGTGAGGCAGGGCAGTTCATCGACACCGCGCTGCAGCGCGAGGCGACGTGGGAGCGGGCCGACGATCGGGGTAGCGGGGGCCTGCGGATTTATGGGGCGTCGGTAGGCGCGGTCCGGGGCGCCGTCCGGGATGCCTTCCGCCGCTACCGCGGGCTGGAGCACGACGCCGTGCTGGCGCTCAGTTCGGAGCTGTGGGCGGTAGCGGTGTTTGAACGCCGGTTGGCGGCCATCGTGGTGCTGCAGTCGAGACTGGCACTCCTTCAGGTGACAGACCTGACCCGGGTGGAGGGATTTCTGCGGCAGGGGGGCAGGCCGGAGTTGGTCGATCCGCTGGCCATCGACGTGGTGGGTCCGTTGACCGACCGGCTGAACCAACGTGACGGGGACCGTGCAGCAGTGATACTGGACCGGTGGGCGACCGACGTCGACCCCTGGCTCGGCCGGGCGGCGCTCCTCTCGTCGCTCCGCCCCTTGCGTACCGGCGGTGGCGACTGGGACGGCCTGGTGCGGCGGGTCAAAGCCGCGAGAGCAGCAAACCGTGAGGGGGCCGGGCGCGACGTCGTCGGCGAGGCAATCGAGCTGATCGCCAGGGAACTGGCCACAGCCCGCCCGGAACTGGCCGTGCCACCGGTGTAGCGCGCCCACCGCAACAGCCGCGGAACGCGTCATAGACTGGTGCTGCGGCGGCCCCGGGTTGGGGCCAGCCACCCACCGCAGTCCAGCAAAGGTGCTCCTTCATGCCAGCTTCCTACTATCGCCCGCTGGGCGAAGGCAGTTTCGAATCCACCATCCACGCGCAGGGTGCCTGGAACCCCGAAGAACAACACATGGCGCCAGCGGCCGGGTTGCTGGCTCACTGCCTCGAGCAGTGCAGTCCTCGACCTGACCTGCGGATGGCGCGACTCAGCTTCGACATCCTTGGCATGATCCCCGGGGGCACGTTCGATGTGCTGGTCAAGGTCATCAGACCGGGCAAGACCATCGAACTGCTGGAGGCGGAGATGGTCTCCGGCGGACGGACGGTGATCCGTGCCAAAGCCTGGCGCCTGGCGAAGGCCGACAGTGCGGCGGTTGCGGCAATCGAGGACGCACCTATGCCCGGCCCTGACCAGGCGGGCCCCTTTGCGGACATGACCGCCTGGCCCGGGGGATTTATCGAGTCCCTGGAGTTTCGGGTCGTCGAGGGTCATCGCCCGGGCCGGGGCCGGGTCTGGTTGCGTACCCCACATCAGATGGTTGAAGGCACTCCGACAGCTGATCTGGTGCGGCTGATCGGCCTGATTGATACAGCGAACGGGGTGTCGGCACGGGTTCCTCCCGGACCGGGCAGCTGGATGTTCCCCAACCTTGACCTGCAGGTCCACCTGTACCGCGAACCGGCGGGGGAGTGGCTGGGCCTGGAGACGAGCGTCAGTTTCGGTGCTGACGGGATTGGGCTGACCTCCGCGGTGTTGCATGACACCACGGGTCCCTTCGGCCGGGCTGAGCAGATCCTCACCATCCGGAAGCTGTAACGACGCCCTGCCAACGGCCGCACTGCAACTAGGGTTGATACGAGTTATACCTGTCGATTCAAAGGAGCAGCACGATGGAATACCGCAAGCTTGGCAACAGCGGCACTGCAGTGTCGGCGTACGCCCTGGGCACGATGACGTTCGGCGCGGAGGCCGACGAAGCGACTTCCCACCAGGTCCTCAGCGCCTACGCGGCCGCTGGCGGCAACTTCATCGACACCGCCGACGTGTACACAGCTGGCGCGTCCGAGAGGATCATCGGTTCATGGCTGGCCAAGAACCCCACGGAGCGCGACCAGATGGTCCTCGCGTCAAAGGGACGTTTCCCGATGGGAGATGGCGTCAACGATATTGGCCTGTCCCGCCGTCACCTGCGCCGGGCGCTGGACGACTCACTGGCCCGGCTGGGCGTCGACCACATTGACCTGTACCAGGTGCATTCGTGGGATCCACTCACCCCGCTGGAGGAGACCCTGGGTTTCCTCGAGGATTCGATCCGCAACGGCAAGATCGGCTACTACGGATTCTCCAACTATTCCGGCTGGCAAATGACCAAGGCCGTCTGGCTGGCCAAGGCCCACGGCTGGAACGCACCGGTCACCCTGCAGCCCCAGTACAGTCTGTTGGTCCGCGAGATCGAGTCGGAAATTGTTCCGGCAGCGCTCGACGCCGATATCGGCCTCCTGCCCTGGTCGCCGCTGGGCGGTGGCTGGCTCACCGGGAAGTACCAGCGGGATACCTCTCCCACCGGCGAGACACGGCTGGGCGAGAACCCCGAGCGCGGCATGGAAGCCTGGAAGGAACGCAACGCCAAGGAGCGCACCTGGCGCATTATTGACACCGTCGTAGAGATTGCAGCTGAGCGGGAGGTCACGGCATCGCAGGTGGCCCTCGCCTGGGTGGCCCAGCAGCCAGCTGTCACCTCGGTCATCCTGGGGGCACGGAACACCGATCAGCTCACCGACAACCTGGGTGCCGACTCGGTGACCCTGAGCGTAGCCGAGGTCGACAGGCTCTCAACGGTCAGTGCACCGGAGGTCTCCGACTACCCCTACGGCTCTCCAGGCCAGGAGCAGCGCAGCCGCAAGATTGACGGCGGGCGCTAGGGCACGTTCCGCTCGACCGTCGCGGAATTCCGGAGCGGGCACACTCGTTGATGGAGGGTAGGTGCCCGCTCCGGGCACTGTGATCGAAAGGCCAGCACCATGGCAAAGGCACTATGGAACAATACCGTCATCGCAGAGTCAGACCGGACGGTAATGGTGGAGGGAAACCACTATTTCCCTAAGGACTCGGTCAGGACCGAGTACCTCACCGACAGCAGCATGACCACCGTCTGCCCCTGGAAAGGAACCGCCAAGTATTTCTCCTTGACGGTGGCCGGTGCCACGAATGACGACGCCGCCTGGACTTACCCGGAACCGAAGGCCGAGGCTGAAAACATCCGAGACCATGTGGCGTTTAGGCGCGGGGTCGTTGTCACCGACTAATTCCCTGCCGCCATCGGCTGGTCAGGGCAGGTTTGGCAGCTCCGGCTGGTACAGCCACGGCTGGAGGAGGGCTGCCGCGTCGAAGCCGGGGACCGTGGAGCAGCTCTCATCGGCCAGCTCGATCAGGTCGGCAGTACTGACGTGCTGGTGCCTGAACCGGGCGGTCCAGTCGCGAAGCATTCCGAAAAAGAGCTCGTCGCCGGCGGCGATCCTCAAGGCGTGGAGCGCCAGGGCGCCGCGTTTGTAAACCCGGTCGTCGAACATGTCCGAGCCGCCGGGATCACCAATGATCAGATCCTCCGGTTCTGTGGCGAGCGCACGCCACGCCTCGGTGGCCCGTTGCGAAGTGGAAAGGGCCCCCGACCTTTCTGACCACAGCCATTCGGCGTAGCAGGCGAAGCCCTCGTGCAGCCAGATGTCCTGCCAGGCACTCACCGTCAGGGAGTTACCGAACCACTGGTGGGACAGTTCGTGGGCGATGAGCCGCTGAGATTCCCACCCGGTGGTGAGATGGTTGCTGCCCAGAATCGACAAGGACTGCGCTTCCAACGGAATCTCCAGTACATCGTCAGCTACCACCACGGTGTACGCATCAAACGGATAAGGGCCGAAGAGTTCGGTGAAGGCGCTGATCATCTCGTGTTGACGCGAGAGTGCGCGGCGTGCCGCGTCCCGCAGGCCCACGGGTGCGGCAGTGAACTGCGGCACGGGGGTGGTGCTGGACCGCTCTAACTGGTAGCGGCCAATCTGGACTGTGGCCAAATACGTGGCCATCGGCTCTGGCTGGTCATACACCCAGGTGCCGCGACTCGCTTTTGGCGTATGGGATACCAGCCGGCCATTGCAGATGGCGCGGTAGTTCGCGTCGGTGGTGACAGCCATCCGGTAGGTGGCTTTGTGGCTGGGATGGTCATTGCACGGGAACCAGGACGGGCTGCCGGTGGGCTGCCCGGCAACGAGGACGCCGTCAGTGAGCTCCTCCCACCCCACCTCGCCCCAGGTGCTTCTGGTGGGTTTGGGGTTTCCGCCGTACTTGATGTCGAGGGTGAATTCCTGACCCCCGCCGATGGGTTCACCCGGGGTGACGATCAGCCGGGATCCTCGCGTGCTGAAGCGCTGGACCTGGCCGCCGCTCAGGGTCACCTTGGTGACTTTCAACCCCGCCAGGTCCAGCTCAATCCGCTCCAATGACTGGGACGAGGGGCCGGCGGCGCGGCCGGTGATGACGGCGCGGGCGGTCAGTCGGTTGCTCGCCAGCCGGTAGTCAAGGTCAAGGTCGTAGTGCAGGGCGGCCCAGTCGGCGGACCCGTGCCCGGGGGTATAGGGGTCGAGCGTGTCACCGATGCGTGCGACGACGCTTTTGATGGCTTCCCTCATGGAGCTACCGCCGGGCTTTTCCACGGGCTGACCGGGTTGCCGATCCAGTAGCTTCCCGCTGGCACCGTCTCGCCGCGCATTACCAGCGACGCCGGTCCAACCGTCGATCCGCTAGCCAGGCAGGCGGCAGGAAGTATCACTCCGTGGGGTCCCATGGTTGCGCCATCCTTCAAGGTTACGGTGTCCATGGACATCACCCGGTCATGGAAGAGATGGGTCTGGATGACGCACCCGCGATTGACTGTGCTGCTGTCACCAAGGGTTACCAGGTCGGCTTCCGGCAGCCAGTAGCTTTCGCACCACACGCCGTGGCCGATCCTGGCTCCTAGGGCCCTTAACCACCAGACGAGTGCGGGAGTGCCGCTGGCCGCCCGGGCAAACCAGGGGGCGGTAACCGTTTCGATGAAGGCGTCGACAACTTCGTTCCGCCAGATGAACGAACTCCAGAGGGGGTGTTCACCCGCACTGATTCGGCCGACCAGCAACCATTTGACGACGACCGCACTGACGGCCGCCACCGTCCCGGCCGTCATCATGACCAGCCCGCCGAGGAGTGCAGCAACCAGGTAGCCCCACTGCCCGGCAATGGCGTCGAGCCCCACGAGCACCAGCACGGCGATCACCACGGTCAGCAGCGTTGCGGCGAGCCGGCACACTTCCCATGCACCCCGTGCCACCTTCAACCGTCGTGGTGGGTCGAAGGTTCGGGTCTGATCGGCGTCCATCTGGGTGCGGCGCAACCGGACCGGCGGGCTTCCCAACCAGGACGTACCGGCTTTGGCCTTGGCGGGGGTGGCGGACAGCACCGCCACCAGCGAGTTTTTGGGTACCCGGCGGCCCGCGGCGGTCATCCCCGAATTGCCGAGGAACGCTCGCTTACCGATTTTCGCCGGCGCCACCTTCATCCAGCCCCCGCCGAGTTCGTAGGATGCGACCATCGTGTCATCGGCGAGGAAAGCGCCGTCGCCAATGGTGGTCATTTTCGGAACCAGCAGCACAGTCGAAATCTCGACGTTCTTGCCGACCGTAGCGCCAAGAAGTCGCAGCCACACCGGCGTGAACAGGCTCGCGTACACGGGGAAGAGCAGATCGCGGGCCAGGTCAAGGACTCGTTCGGTGGCCCAGACCTGCCAGCCCACACGGCTCCGGACCCGGTGATACCCCTCCCGCAGCCCGATCCCGAGCAGTCTGACGGCTGCCAGGATCAGGATCATCGTTGCCACAAACCACAGCAGGCCAGCGATGGGCACCGACCAGGCGAGTTGTGGCAGGGCGTCGGACAGTCCTGCGGTGCCGCGCAGGGCGGCGAGGATCGGCAGGGCAGCAATGCCGGCGGCCAGATAGGGGATGCCCGAGAGGATGCCCGAGGCGGCGGCGAATGCCGGGAAGCTGAGGGTGACTGACGGCGACGTCGCCGGAGCATCGGGCCAGATGGGCTTGGCTTTGCCGATCCGGGTGGCAGGGGACCCAGCGTATTGCTGGCCGGGAGGTACCTTGCCCAGGACCGCCGAACCCGGGGCAACCTGTGAGTCGGCGCCCACCCGGGTGCCGGGCATCAGCGTGCTCCTGGTGCCGATGAGGGCTCGCTCCCCGACGCTGATCCTGCCGATGTGGACCAGGTCACCATCAATCCACCAGCCCGAAAGGTCCACCTCGGGTTCGACGGAGCTGCCGCTGCCCAGATGAAGCATTCCGGTGACCGGGGGGACCGAGTGGAGGTCGACGTCGCGCCCAATCTTTGCCCCCAGCGCCCTGGCGTAGTAGGTGACCCACGGTGCGCTGGCAAGACTGACTGCGGCTGCCATGTCCGCGATTTGTTCGGCAAGCCAGAGTTTCAGGTGCACCCTGCCGCTGCGGGGGTAGCTTCCCGGCTGGACCCCGCGTAGCAGGATCCTCGCGGCGATAACCGAAATCCCCATCCGCCCCAGCGGGCTGACGAACACGATCCAGCTGGCAAGGATCCACCCCCAGGACAGCGTGGTTGTCGCTGCGATTCCGGAGATCACGAGAACCTGATTGATGATCATCAGGTAGGTCAGCCAGCGCATCCCCACCAGCATGAAGAGGGGAATGCCCATCAGTGTCTGGAAGATCTGGGCTTTGCGGGTGGTGCGGGCGACGTTCCGCTCAATCCTGATCGTGCCGCCGACCGGTTCCGATCCTTTCACCATGTCAATCAACGCGCCCACCCGCGGGTGGGCGTAAATGTCGGCAACCGTGACCGTCGGATACTGCTGCCGCAGGGCGGACACCAGCTGCGCCGCAGACAGGCTGCCGCCACCGTGGGCGAAGAAGTCCGCATCCAATCCCGACGCCGGGACGCCGAGTACTGCCGTCCACTGGTCCACCACCCACTGGGCTTCGTCGTCGAGGGCCGGGGCGTCGTCGTCGTTGTGCTGGGCGAGGGGCCAGGGGAGCGCCGACCGATCCACCTTTCCACTGGTTTTGGTCGGCAGGGAATCGGTTTCGCTGAGCATCGGAATCAGCGCCGCGGGCAGCGAACCAGCAAGCTCGGAGCGCAGCTCCGGCAGGTCGAGCGGTGCTCCGGCGGCGACGAGATAGCCCACCAGTATCTGGTTGCCGGCGGCGGTGGTCTGCACTGCGGCTGCGGCACCTGCGACGCCGGGCAAGGACTGCAGGGCGGCATCGACTTCGCCGAGTTCGATCCGTCGGCCGCCGAGCTTCACCTGTTCATCGGCGCGTCCCATAAATTCGAGCCCCACCGGGTCAAACCTGACCAGGTCCCCGCTGCGATAGGCGCGGTCCCAACCCAGCGACGGCATGGGAGCGTATTTTTCCTTGTCCTTCTGCGGATCGAGGTAGCGGGCCAGCCCAACCCCGCCGATAATCAGCTCACCGACCTCGCCGGCGGCCACCGGAAGACCTGAACTGTCGACGACGGCGAGATCCCAGCCGTCCAGGGGAAGCCCAATGCGCACCGGTCCTGGACCGCCGAGCAGAGCGGCACAGGCGACGACGGTCGCCTCCGTGGGGCCGTAGGTGTTCCACAGCTCCCGGTCCTCGGTCGCCAGCCTTGCTGCGAGCTCGGGTGGGCAGGCCTCTCCGCCGAAGATCAGCAGTCTGACGGCTTCGAGAGATTCGACCGGCCACAGGGCGGCAAGGGTAGGAACCGTCGAAACCATGGTGATGCCGTGGGTGATCAGCCACGGACCGAGATCCATGCCCGAACGCACCAGGGCGCGCGGGGCCGGCACCAGGCAGGCGCCGTTGCGCCAGGCCAGCCACATCTCCTCGCAGGAGGCGTCGAAGGCGACGGAGAGTCCGGCGAGGACCCGGTCGGTGGGGCCCGCCGGCTCGGCCTGCAGGAACAAACGGGCCTCGGCGTCGACAAACGCCGCCGCCGAGCGGTGCGACACTGCAACACCCTTGGGTGTTCCGGTGGAGCCGGAGGTGAAAATGATCCAGGCGTCGTCGTCGGGGGTCGGCATCCTCGGTGCAGGGAAAGGAGCTTTCCGCCCCTTTTGAACCACCGGTTTGCGCCCCGCGCGCAGGATGCCTGCGACCTTCGCTTCGGAGAACACAAGTTTGGCGCGTTCGTCGGGGTCGTCGGCGTCCACCGGGACGTAGGCTGCCCCGATCATGAGGATCGCGAGGATGGCGATGTAGAGCTCGGCGGTTCCGGACGGAATACGAACGCCGATCCGGTCGCCAGCACCCAGCCCGGCCAGGTGAAGCTTTTTCCCCATCGCCCTGACACTCGAGAGCAACTCGGCGTAACTGAGGCTGGTGGTGCCGTCGTCGAGCGCTGAGGCGTCGGGAAACGAGTCAGCAGTGGCGGTGAGGATATCAATCAGGGTGCGCGGCTGCGGGGCCGCTGACCGGCGGGAAAGTTGGGGGGTATGCGGCGTCACCAGATAAGTGTCCCATCCGGAATCGGGACTCGTGGCGGCTACACGCCGTCGTCGGTCACAAACCGAATCACACGAAAACCAGGTACGTCACGACGGTGATCAGGCCGGTCAGTGCGGCACCCCAGGCGAGGTCCACGGCGATCAGGACCGCTGGCCACCGTTTCAGTGTCGAGGCATTGGTGAGGTCATAGGTCGCATAGGCGAAAAAGCCCAGCGCCCCACCGTAGCCCAACGCTGCCAACCATGACTCGGCGGCCAATGCGGGCTGAACAGCGAAGAGCACGATGCCCGCTACATAGATTAGGTAGAACGCTGCCGCATAGAGAAAATTGGGTTTGTCGGCAAGCTGGTCGCCGAGATGCCGACGATAAAATTTGCTCATCGATTTGAGCCACACGGCGTCCAGCAGCAGGAATGTCGCTGCGGCAACCAGAAACTGCAGGAAGATCATGGACAGGAGCCTAACCCAGATGACCGGTGCCGACCTGTTCGTGGTGCGCCGTACCGCCTCGGCCGGCGCCGCCGCTGACCTGGCGGAGGGCATCACCTTGCTGCGCGCTGTGGCGGCGGGGGAGCGTCCCGCTACGCTGCGACTCTATCGGCCGGAGCCCACCGTGGCGTTCGGGCAACGCGACACCCGGTTGCCGGGTTTCCCTGCCGCCGAAGAGGCTGCACGGGCACTGGGGTTTGAGCCGCTCGTGCGCCGGGCGGGCGGCAGGGCCGCGGCCTATCATCGTGGCTGCCTGGTGATCGATCATGTCGAGCCGCAGACTGACGCCGTCGCCGGGTCGCGGAACCGCTTCTCCGGATTCGGTGAACTACTCGCGTCAGCGCTGCGCTCGGTGGGAGTGACCGCGGCGGTGGGTGAAATTCCCGGCGAGTACTGTCCCGGCGAATACAGCGTGCACGGCATTGGCGATGACGGTCGGCGCGTGAAGCTGGTGGGGACAGCCCAGCGGGTGGTCGCCGGAGCCTGGCTCTTTTCCTCGGTAATTGTGGTGGAAGACTCGGCCCCGATCCGGGAAGTGTTGACCTCGTCGTACGCGGCGATGGGACTGGACTGGGACCCGGCCACGGCTGGCGCCGCGAATGACCTGGTGCGTGGCCTGACCGTCGGCGACGTCGAAGACGCCGTCCTGGCCGCCTATCGCCGCGCGGGATATGGGTTTGAGCCGTCGGAGACTTCCACAGCGGTCCAGCCCAGCGCATCCTGACAGCCAGAACGACCGTTGCGAGCTAATCGCGCCGGTTTCCACCGGCTCTAGGGTGGGGGTCTTAACCAGCGACCGCCCCGTGGCCAGCTGGCCACGGGGCGGTCGTCGTCGTACTGGTTGTGCTCTAGGCGGCACGCAGGATCTAGTGGCCGCGCGCAATCCATTCATCCAGTGATGGCGCCTCGGCGCCCACCGTCGTTGAATCGCCGTGCCCGGGGCGAACCACCGTGTCAGCCGGGAGGCTGAGCAGGCGGTCACGGATGGATTCGATGATGGTGGGGAAGTCGCTGAAGGATCGGCCAGTCGCGCCGGGACCGCCCTGGAACAGGGTGTCGCCGGTAAAGACGGTGCCGGCCTCTTCGAGGTAGAAGCTCACGGACCCGGGGGAATGCCCGGGGGTGTGCAGCGCCTTCAGGGTGACGCCAGCGACCGTGAATTCGTCGCCGTCGTTGATGTCCTGGTCCGGCGCCGGGTCAGGATAGACCTGGTCCCACAGCATCCGGTCGGCCGGATGCAGGTGGATGGGCGCCCGGACAGCGTCGTAGACGTCGCCGACGGCGCGGATGTGATCATCATGGCCGTGGGTGAGCAGGATGGCTCGGACCTGTCGCCCATTGATCTGTTCCACCACCGCTGCAGCGTCGTGCGCAGGGTCGATGACGATGCATTCGGTGTCATCGCCGATGATCCAGACATTGTTGTCAACGTCCCAGGTTCCGCCATCGAGGGAGAAGGTTCCGCTGGTCAGCAGGTGTTCAATGCGTGCAGCCATCAGAGTTCCACCACCGAGCGCAGCACCGAGCCGTCGTGCATCTTGTCGAACGCGGCTTCAACCTGGTCGAGCTTGATCCGTTCGGTGACGAAGGCATCGAGGTCCAGGTTGCCCTGCTGGTAGTGGCTGACCAGCATTGGGAAGTCCCTGGAGGGGAGGCAGTCGCCGTACCAGGACGACTTGAGCGAGCCGCCGCGACCGAAGACATCGAGCAGCGGCAGTTCCAGCATCATGTCCGGGGTGGGGACGCCCACCAGCACCACTGTGCCGGCGAGATCGCGTGCGTAGAACGCCTGCTTGTAGGTTTCGGGGCGGCCGACGGCGTCGATCACCACGTTGGCGCCGTTGCCGTCGGTGAGGGCCTGAATGGCCTCGACGGCGTCCTGGTTCTTGGAGTTGACCGTGTGGGTTGCTCCCAGTTTCCTGGTTGCTTCAAGCTTTCGGTCGTCGATGTCTACGGCGATAATCGTCGTCGCACCCGCGAGCTTGGCGCCGGCGATGGCTGCACTGCCCACGCCGCCGCAACCGATGACGGCTACCGAGTCGCCCCGGCGCACGTTGCCGGTGTTGATGGCGGCGCCGATGCCTGCCATGACGCCGCAGCCCAGGAGGCCGACGGCGGCCGCATCTGCTTCGGGATCCACCTTGGTGCACTGGCCGGCAGCGACGAGAGTCTTCTCGGCGAAAGCGCCAATACCCAGGGCAGGGGAGAGCTCGGTGCCGTCTTCAAGCGTCATTTTCTGGGTGGCGTTGTGGGTGTTGAAGCAGTACTGCGCTTCACCGCGACGGCAGGCACGACATTCGCCGCAGACCGCACGCCAGTTCAGGATGACGCGGTCGCCGGGTGCTACCTCGGTGACGTTGTCTCCGACGGCGCTGACCACACCGGTGGCTTCGTGGCCGAGGAGGAAGGGGTAATCGTCACTGATCCCACCCTGCTTGTAGTGCAGATCGGTATGGCAAACGCCGCAGGTGAGGATATCGACCAGTGCTTCACCTGGTCCCGGATCTGGCACGAGGATGGTCTCGATGCTGGCTGGTGCGTTCTTTTCCCTGACAACTACGGCTTGGACTCTATGAGCCATTTCAACACGGTCCTTTCGGTTGGGTACCGGGCGGTATCCCAAGCATAGGCACGGAGTCGGACAGTGGCTCAATCAGGTGATCTTTCCCCCACTTTGGGCAAGTTCAGCGAGTTTTAGGGCGGACGTGACCCGGATAGGTTGTTCGGGCGGAGTGACCGGACCTGTGCTGGAGCCAAAGGTGCGCTACGAAGAAGATCAGATAGTGATCAGAACCGATGTTGAGGCATTGCCTGAGGCGGGATATGACTGTCCCGGCAACGACATGGTCTCGTTGACCGTTGATTTGGCAGAACCGGTTGGCGCCCGGAAATTGGTCGATGGAGGTTGTCTGGCCGGGGAGGCTGCCACCACGCCATTCTGCGAGAACGACGGCGTACGCACCCCGTGGCGTTCGCCTGCCGGGTTCTGAAGGGACCGTTCACGTTGTTCGCTGTGAGCTTAATCCGGGTTGGTCCTGCCAGCCTGCCTGACGCCGAAGAATGTCAGTGGCAGATGATGTGATGGAGGTATGAAGCAGCAGGAGAATACCGGTGGAAACCGCAGCATCGCTGAGGTTTTTACGGCCAGCCTGGGTGCGGCTAGCCCGGGTTCTGTTGACTCGGTTTCGTTGGCGGGGATGGATCCGTCGTGGAGCCCCGGCGAGGTGGCCGGTGTGTTGCGCAGGGTCGGCAAGACCAGCCGGTCCCACCGGTTTGCGGCCAACACGGCGGCCACCGAGGTGGAACTGGCTGGCCCCGAATCGCTGGTCTCCATGTTGCTGCCCTGGGAAGCCGACCGCGTCCCCGCGAAGAAACCCGCCGGAAAAGCCGCTGACGGACCGGCTGACGGACCATCTGACGAAGCGTCGGATCCGGTGGCGGGGATCTCGGACTTGTTGCAGGCGGTGGATCGGTTGGCGTCGTGGGCCGCTTCCCGGCAGGCCGAACTGATCGCTGATCTGCACCGCGAAGTGCAAAGCCTCGCTGCGTCCCGGGCCTCGTCCCGGCAGGGCATCGGCACAGGGCTTGGGTTCACCCTCACCGTCGAGGAACTAGCGCCGTTACTGAACATTTCCGGGCGGGCCGCGCACCGGTTACTGGGTCACAGCCTGACCCTGGCCCTGGACCTCCCGAAAACCCTCCAGTCCCTGGGCGCGGGTGTGATCTCTATCCGGCAAGCCCAGATCATCGCCGACGAAGCCCTGTTCCTACCGGCCGAGGTGCTGGCCGGGTTCGAGGATCAAGTCCTCCAACGCGGAGCGCATCTGACCCCACCCCGGTTGAAAAGCCTCTGCCACCGGATCCGGGAAAAGCTCCACCCCGATTCCATCACCACGCGCAAGGCCGCGGCCGTTGAGGACCGGCACGTGGAACTCACCCCCGCCCACGACGGCATGGCCTGGTTCTCGGCCTATCTTCCCGCTGAACAGGCCTGCGGCATCGAACACCGGCTCACCTTCATGGCCCGTGCCCTGCAACACCCGCAAGAAGACCGCACCCTCACCCAACTCAAAGCCGACCTCCTCGGAGACCTCCTCACCCACCACTGCGAACCCGGCGCGGCAGCAACCAGTCCAACCAACCTCGCCCACCCCGTGGAACACGACGGCAGCACCACCGGAGACGGCGGCACTGGAGACGGCAGTGCGGGAAACGGCGGTTCTGGAGATGGCGGTGCGGGAGACAACGGTGCGGGTGGGATGGATTTGGCGGCGGTTCTGGGGGTGCACCCGGTGGTGTTCGTGACCGTACCCGTGATGACCCTGCTCGGCGGCGACGCACCAGCCGACCTCGCCGGGTACGGGCCGATCGACCCGGACACCGCCCGGAAACTTGCCGCCCACGCCAAGGGGTTCACCCGGATCCTCACCCACCCGGAGACGGGTGCTGTCCTCAGCGTCGGCCGGGAACGGTATACGGTCCCGGAAAGTCTCCGACGGACCATACTCGTCAGGGATAAAACGTGCCGCCACCCCGGCTGCAACCGGCCAGCCCCGGCCTGCGACCTCGACCACACGATCCCCTGGCACCAGGGCGGCACCACCAGCTACGACAACCTCGCCGCCCTCTGCCGCAAACACCACAAACTCAAAACAGAAGGCTACTGGCACTACCACCAGCCTGACCCCGGCACCCTCACCGCCACCTCACTGACCGGCAAAACCTACACCACGCTCCCCGATCCACCACCCTTCTAGCGCTGTGAATCACGGTGGTATCAGAGGGAATGGGAGAGAAATAGCCGACTGGGCTAGCTAGCGATCCTTGCCATTACGTCCGACACCGAAGGATTCGTTGCCGCAGTGCCGTCAGGGAACAACACCGTCGGGACCGTCTGGTTGCCGCCGTTGAGGGATTCCACCAGTGCTGCGGTGCCTTCTACCTCTTCGATATTGATCTCGGTGTAGCCGATCCCCTTGGCATCGAGCTGCTTCTTGAGCCGACGGCAGTAGCCGCACCAGCTGGTTGAGAACATGGTGATCGTGCCGGCATCGGGAGTGTAGTCCACGGTGCTCCTTCGTAAGTTGTCGAAACCTTCAGACGGAAGGCTGAAGTTGTTGGGTGCAGGGTCGATTTTGCCCTGCACAGTGTGCAACACGTACGGGATCATTTAGATTCCGCAGGACGAACAGTGTTCTCAGAACAGTGTTTTCAGGTCGCTGCAGGTCAGACGATTTCGCGGAGTGACACGGTGCCGTCGTCGGCGATTGATAGCCCCGGATTGTGGCAGACCTCCCAGTGGAAGCCATCAGGATCCGCGAAATACCCTGAATAACCGCCCCAGCTCATCGCCGTCCCTTCGGCAATCAGTTCTGCTCCTGCGGCAACAGCGGCATTGAGGACGGTATCCACCTCTTCGGGGGAATCCACGTTGTGGCCCAGGGTGAGCGGAGGCGCAACTGGACCGTGCCCAATATTCCCGGCTTCGGCGGCCAGATGGTCACCCCTGAAGAGGGACAGCACCAGACCATTACCCACCTGGAAGAACGCAACCTCATCAGGAACGTAAACCAGAGGGTCCCAACCCAGGGCCTTTGCATAGAAGTTGTAAGCCGTTTCAAGGTTGCGGACGCCCAGCGTGATGACTGAGACCTGAGGTTTCATGAGTTGATCCTACTGACACTTTCGCGGTTCAGCACCGGCGCGCGCTAGCAAGGTTGTTGGTCGCGTCCAGCACAGCGGATACCATCAGAGAGTTAACCCGCCGTCCCACCTTTGCTAGGAGACCACTGTGTCAGCGCCCTCCCATATCACCCTCATCGTCGACGGCGAAGAGCACCAGGTGACCACGGGCACTTCCGGCGTTGACCTGTTCGCCGAACGCCGCGACGTCGTCGTCGTCCGGGTGAATGGGGAACTGGTGGATCTCGATCAGCCAATCCCCGCCGACGCCCAGGTGGAGCCCATCACGATCGGTTCGCCCGAGGGTCTGGAAGTGCTGCGCCACTCGGCAGCACACGTTATGGCACAGGCTGTCCAGCAGCTGCGCCCAGGCGCCAAACTGGGTATCGGCCCGTACATCACCGACGGCTTCTATTTCGACTTCGACGTTGAGGCTCCCTTTACTCCCGACGATCTGAAGCAGCTTGAGAAGATGATGCTGAAAATCGTGAACAGCAACCAGCTGTTTGTTCGCAGGGTCGCAACCGAGGCTGAAGCCCGCGAAGCGATGGCCGACGAGCCGTACAAGCTGGAACTGATCGGCCTCAAGGGCGGTTCGGGCGATATCACCGACGACGACGGCGCGTCAGTCGAGGTCGGTGCCGGCGAACTGACCATTTACGACAACATCGATCGCAAAAGCGGCGACGTCGTCTGGAAGGACCTCTGCCGCGGTCCGCACCTGCCGAACACCAAACTCATTTCGAACGCGTACGCCCTGACCCGGTCCGCCGCAGCCTACTGGCGTGGAAGCGAAAAGAACCAGCAGCTGCAACGCATCTACGGGACCGCCTGGCCCACCAAAGACGAGCTGAAGGCCTACCAGGAACGTATCGCCGAAGCCGAGCGCCGCGACCACCGCAAACTCGGCACCGAGCTGGACCTGTTCTCGTTCCCAGATGAGCTCGGTTCCGGCCTGCCGGTGTTCCACCCCAAGGGCGGAATCATCCGCAAGGCGATGGAAGACTACTCGCGTCAGCGTCACGTCGACGCCGGCTACGAGTTCGTCTACACCCCGCATATCACCAAGGGACACCTCTACGAGGTGTCGGGCCACCTGGACTGGTATCGCGACGGTATGTTCCCGGCAATGCACGTCGACGAGGAACTCAATGAGGACGGCACGGTGCGCAAGCCGGGCCAGGACTACTACCTCAAGCCGATGAACTGCCCCATGCACAACCTGATCTTCAAGTCCCGCGGTCGGTCCTACCGCGAACTGCCGCTGCGGATGTTCGAGTTCGGCTCCGTCTACCGGTATGAAAAATCGGGTGTGGTGCACGGCCTGACCCGCGTCCGTGGCATGACCCAGGACGACGCCCACATCTACTGCACCCGCGAACAGATGAAGGACGAGCTCACCGAGACGCTCAACTTTGTTCTCGGACTGCTCAAGGACTACGGGCTGGATGATTTTTACCTGGAACTTTCCACCAAGAACCCTGAAAAGTCGGTAGGTTCCGACGATATCTGGGAGGAAGCTACCCGGACCCTCGCCGAGGTGGGCGAAGCCTCGGGTCTGGAACTGCGGCCTGATCCCGGCGGAGCGGCGTTCTACGGTCCCAAGATTTCTGTCCAGGCCCGGGATGCCATCGGTCGCACCTGGCAGATGTCCACCATCCAGCTGGACTTCAACCTGCCGGAGCGGTTCGAGCTCGAATACCAGGCCGCGGATGGCACCCGCCAGCGACCAGTGATGATCCACCGTGCACTGTTCGGCTCCATCGAACGGTTCATGGGTGTCCTTACCGAGCACTACGCCGGCGCGTTCCCGGCCTGGCTTGCCCCGGTCCAGGTACTCGCCATCCCGGTCGCTGAAGCCTTCAACGAGTACCTGTTCGACGTCGTTGACAAGCTCAAAGCCGAAGGCATCCGCGCACAAGTGGACATTGGCACTGATCGGTTCCCCAAGAAGATCCGCACCGCGAGCAAGGAAAAGGTTCCGTTTGTGCTGATCGCCGGCGGTGACGACCAGGACGCCGGGGCCGTATCCTTCAGGTTCCGGGACGGCAGCCAGGACAACCAGGTGCCGGTCGACGAGGCAGTCCGACGCATTGTCGAAGCTGTCCGGAATCGGGACAAGTAAAACGTATGGAGAGTGCTACGGGGGCTGACGGGCAAAACGCCGACGGGCGTTATCCCGGCGATGACGGTGTGACCGACGATTTCGAGATTGGTGGCGTACCTGACGCTTTTCAGCGCCTCTGGACTCCGCATCGGTTGGCCTACATCAAGGGCGGGCAGTCACAGTTCAAAGACAAGGACGACTGCCCCTTCTGCGTCGCTCCGTCCCGCACCGACGAGGAGTCACTCATCGTGCACCGGGGCACCTATGCCTACGTGATCCTGAACCTGTTCCCCTACAACCCGGGCCACCTCCTGGTCTGCCCCTACCGCCATGTCCCGGACTACACCGACGTCGACAGCAACGAAACCGTCGAGATCGCCGAACTCACCCAGACGGCCATGCGGGTGCTGCGCGACGTAGCCAAACCCACCGGATTCAATCTCGGGATGAATCAGGGGGTGACCGGCGGTGCAGGCATCGCAGCCCACCTGCACCAGCACGTGGTCCCACGGTGGGGTGGGGACGGCAACTTCCTGCCAATCATCGCGCAAACCAAGGCCATCACCCAGACCCTGGACGAAGTCAGAACGCAGATGGCCGCAGGTTGGCCGCGGGCCGAGAACGCTGGTGGCACCGGTGCTGAATAAATATGCACGCAGGTTCTTCACCACCCTGTTCAGTCCACTCGCCAGGCTCCTGCTCAAATGGGGAGTCTCGCCCGACACGGTAACCATCGTTGGCACGCTCGGCGTGGTGATCGGCGCTCTCGTCTTCTACCCGATGGGTGAACTGTTCTGGGGCACCGTCTTCATCACTCTCTTCGTCTTCTCGGACCTGGTCGACGGCATCATGGCCCGCATCAAAGGCACCGGGGGGACCTGGGGGAACTTCCTCGACTCAACCCTTGACCGGATTGCCGACGGCGCCCTGTTCGCCGGGGTCGCCATCTGGTTCTTTGGAGACGGCAACAACACACCCATCGCCACTGCAGCTTTGGCCTGTCTGGTCCTCGGCATGCTGGTCTCCTATGCCCGGGCGAAGGCCGAATCTCTGGGCTTCACGGCCAACGTGGGGATCGCGGAGCGAGCTGAACGGCTGGTGTCGGTCCTGGTAGTAACCGGCCTGACCGGTCTCGGGCTGCCGCATGGTTTCCTGCTCACCGTCCTGATCCTGCTGGCTCTCGCAAGCGTTGCAACGGTGATCCAGCGAGTGGTGGCTGTGCACAAACAGGCGATGGCAGCCAACGAGACCCGCTAACGGCAGATCCGGTCCATCCGCGGGCGTATTATTAATTGTTATCTTTTACCTAACTTAGGGGCGAATTGTGTCCACCGTTGAAGAAAATTCGACAACCGCGCCCGTGACCGGCAGTAGCCGGGTCAAGCGCGGCATGGCAGAAATGCTCAAGGGCGGCGTCATCATGGACGTGGTCACCGCAGAGCAGGCGCGCATCGCCGAAGATGCGGGCGCCGTCGCCGTCATGGCGCTCGAGCGGGTACCCGCCGACATCCGTGCGCAGGGTGGCGTGTCCCGAATGAGCGATCCGGACATGATCGACAGCATCATTGCGGCTGTCTCCATTCCGGTGATGGCAAAGGCGAGAATCGGCCACTTTGTTGAGGCGCAGGTGCTGCAGTCCCTTGGCGTCGATTACATTGACGAGTCCGAGGTCCTGACCCCGGCTGACTACGCCAACCACATCGACAAATGGAAGTTCACCGCTCCCTTCGTCTGCGGTGCCACCAACCTCGGCGAGGCGCTGCGCCGCCTCAATGAAGGTGCCGCAATGATCAGGTCCAAGGGCGAGGCCGGCACCGGCGACGTCTCCAACGCCACGATGCACATGCGGAAAATCCGGTCGGAGATTTCCCGCCTGTCCTCGATGGCCGAGGACGAACTGTATGTCGCCGCCAAGGAACTTCAGGCTCCGTTCGATCTGGTCAAGGAAGTTGCCCGGACCGGTAAGCTCCCCGTTGTGCTCTTCACCGCGGGTGGCATTGCCACACCGTCCGATGCAGCAATGATGATGCAGCTTGGCGCTGACGGCGTGTTCGTCGGCTCGGGTATCTTCAAGTCAGGTAATCCGGCGGAACGCGCCGCGGCCATCGTGAAGGCCACCACCTTCCACGACGATCCCGAGATGATCGCCAAGGTCTCCCGTGGCCTCGGCGAAGCGATGGTCGGCATCAACGTGGACGAAATCCCTGAGCCTCACCGCCTCGCTGAGCGCGGCTGGTAAACACCCAGGTTCCAGAGAACAATAGAGCGGATCACCAGATTCTGGTGGTCCGCTCTTTTGGTTGCTACAGCTGCAGCCAGTAGGTCTGGCCTCTGCCGATCAGTTCAAAACCCCGCTGTGAGTACAGTTCATAACCCTGTGGGGTCGCGTTCAGCGCGAGATGCTCGGCGCCTGAGGCGGCAGCAGCTTTGGCGAGCCTGCTCAGCAGCGCGGTGCCCAGACCGTGCCGCTGATACTCCTGAAGCACCTCCATGTTGAAGATGCCGCCCAATCCTCGGAGCCCGGGAACCCCCGATGGGTAGAACGAATACCCGGCCCCGGCAACCGTGCCATCCACCCGCGCCACGGCGTGCCACGCCTGCCGGGGCTGGGACCGCACCACCCTGAGTTCTTGCGCCAGTGGCCCCCCATATTCGGGGACCTCGGTGGAAAGGACCGCGGCGGCGTCGTCGTACCCGGCTGGCTCCTCAACTGGCGCAGCCATCCACCAGGGCTGCCAGCCTGGGCTGAATCCCAGCCCGATCAGTGGCGCGCCCTTGACACCGCCGCCCAGCCAGGCGCCCACCGTGTGGGCCCCCAGGCGGACACCCTCGGCCAACGCGGGCCGAATCCCTGCCGGAGAGATTTCCTGCGGAAAGAGCAGGATCAGTTCGCGGCGCGCTGGCAGCCACACCCAGTCGGACCCGTGGGTCGTGAAGGTGCGTCCCCCCGTCGCCGAGGACAACGCGGCAAACCAGGAACGTTGCAGGCGCTGGCACGCCGCGATGGTGACCATGGTGACTTAGACCAGCCCTCGGCGAGTCAGCAGCGGCTCAAGCAGGGCGTCGCGGCCGCGGAAGTTGCGGAACGCCTGCAACGGGTCGATGCTGTTGCCGCGGGAGAGCAGCTCGGTCCGGAAATGGTCACCGTTTTCGCGGGTCATGCCGCCTGAGGATTTGAACCATTCGACCGTGTCAGCGTCCAGCACTTCGCTCCAGATGTAGGCGTAATAGGCAGCCGAATACCCACCCGCGAAGATGTGCTTGAAATAGCCGGTGCGGTACCGAGGCGGGACCGGGGAAAAGTCGAGTCCTGCTGAGGTGAGCGCTTCCCGCTCAAAGGCGACCGGATCAGCAACCGTGGTCCCCGCCGGAATCGCGTGCCAGGCCAGGTCGAGCAACGCCGCGCCCAGGTATTCCGTGGTTGCGAAGCCTTCGCCCCAGGTCTGCGCGGCGAGCAGCTTATCGACGGTCTCCGCCGGCAGCGCTTCACCGGTCTGGTAATGCTTGGCGTAGTTGGCGACCACCTCGGGCCACAGAATCCACATTTCGTTAACCTGCGACGGATACTCGACGAAGTCCCGCGGCACACTGGTCCCCGAGAACGTGGGGTAGGTGACCGAGGAGAACAATCCGTGCAGTGCGTGCCCGAACTCGTGGAACGTGGTCACCACCTGATCGAAAGTCAGCAGGGTCGGCTCGCCGGCGGGCGGCTTGGGAACGTTGAGGTTGTTGATGACTACGGCATGGGTGCCGTTCAGTGCCGACTGCTCCACGAAGGAGTTCATCCAGGCCCCGCCATTCTTGGTGTCCCGGGTGTAATAGTCGCCGAGGAACAGGCCCAGCCCTTCGCCGTCGGCGTCCTTGACTTCCCAGACCCGTACCTCTGGGTGGTAACCCTCCAGATCGTCCCGCTCGGTGAAGGTCAGTCCGTACAATCGGTTGGCGGCGAAGAATATCCCGTCCTGCAGGACTCGCTCCAACTCGAAGTACTGACGCAGCGAAGCGAGGTCGACGTCAAACTTGGCGGCGCGTACCTTCTCGGAGTAATACGCCCAGTCCCACGCCTCGATCGGGTGACCGGCGGCGGCCTCCAGCTCCACCACCTCTTCCCGTGCGTTACGAACCGCCGCCGGGGCCAGTTGCCCCAGCATCCGGTGAATGGCGTCGAGCGACGGGGCTGTCTGGTCGTCCGTGGCAGCCGCGGCGTGGCTGTCGAAGCCCAAAAGCGCGGCCCGTTCGGCGCGCAGCTCTGCCATTCGTGCGGCGATGGTTAGCGTGCCGTATTCGTTGTCTGCGAAGCCCCGGTTCACTGACGCCTCATGCAGGCGCTGACGCGTCGCACGGTTGGTGAGAGTCTCGAGCGCAGGCTGGGCCGTTGGCAGAATCAGGGTCAGCAGGTACTTTCCCGGGTGGCCGGCCGATTCGGCTGCTGCGGCAGCTGAGCCAATGTCATCCGCTGAGAGGCCGTCCAGTTCTTCAGCCGTGTCAATCAGCAGTGCTGAGCGGTTGGTGTCCTTCAACAGCCGCTGCTGGAAGTCGGTGCTGAGTTGGGACAGTTCGGTGTTCAACGCCCGGAGCCTGTCCTGCGCTTCGTCGTCGAGTTGGGCGCCTGCGCTGATAAACCGTTTCACGTATTCCTGGACCAGGCGTGCCGCCTCGGCATCCAGCCCATCAGTGGACACTGCGCTGACCCGTTCAAACAGTCCGCGATTCAGGAAGATGTTGTCTTGATGAGCGGCATAACGTGGCGCCACCTCGGTTTCGAGCTCCTGAATCGCGGGAGTCGAGTGGGAGGACGAGCTGTTGTAGAACACCAGTGACACCCGGCGCAGGGTTTCCCCAGCCCGCTCAAGGGCCACGATGGTGTTCTCGAAGTCCGCTGGTTCCTGCGCGGAGACGATCGCATCGATCTCGGCGAGATGCTCGGCGAAACCCGTCTCAAAGGCCGGCAGGTAGTGGTCATCCTGGATCAACCCAAACGGTGGAAGCTGATACGGCAGGGTGCTGGGTGCAAGGAAGGGGTTGCTCATAACAACTAACCCTTACACATGGGTGGTCAGCTCCGCAGCACCCCGGCCCCCGAAAACACCCGAGGCGACCCTGCGCCGGGTTGGGTCGCGGCGCCTATCATGGGGATAGCCGTCAAAGGAGTCGCAAATGAGAGCTGTGCCACGCAGGGTCGCCGCACTGGCGCTTGGCGTCGGGCTCCTCAGCGGCTGCTCCGGAGTGGATGGCGGTACCCCGGATGGGCAGGCCCCGGATGGGCAGGGCGGTACAGCGGGCCAGGGTCCGACGACGACGGCTGCCGCTCCGACGTCCGGCAGCCCAGCAACGCCTTCGCCGGTCGCCGAACCAACCCCCGAGAGCACTCCCGGGAAGGGTCCGCCCTGCGACGCGGACCGGTGCTTCAGCGTGGCGGCCACTGGCGACCTGCTGCTCCACCCTGGCCTTTGGGACCAGGCTGCGGCTGATGCCGTCGGAGGCAAGGCCTCCGGGGGCGCAGCGGTACCGTTTGATTTTGAGCCGCTGCTGTCCGGGCAGCGCGAATACCTCGATTACGCCGACCTTGGAATCTGTCATCTGGAAACCCCGGTGGCGGTCCCCGAGGGGCCGTTCAGCGGCTACCCGCAGTTCAACGTGCCACCCCAGATCCTTGAGGCTGCGAAGGCGGTCGGCTACGACGCCTGCACTACGGCTAGCAACCACACCATCGACGCCGGCACTGAGGGTCTGACCCGCACGCTCGACGTGCTGGACGGAGTTGGGCTTGAACACACCGGGTCCTACGCCGATGAGGCGGCCGCAGGGGAGGTCCTGATCCTCGAAACTCCCGCCGCACGGGTGGCTGTCATTCAGGCGACCTACGGTCTCAACGGGCTGATCCCTGAACAGCCCTGGCAGGTGGACCTGATCGACGCCGACGTGATGACTGCCAAGGCCCGGCAGGCCAGGGCGGAGGGGGCCGACGTCGTCATCGCCGCCATCCACGCCGGCGACGAGTATGCGACGCTGCCCAACGCGCAACAGGTGGAGGTAGCCCACGCCCTGGCCGATAGCGGTGAGGTCGACTTCATCTACGGCCACCACACACACTCGGTGCTGCCGATCGAAAAATACAACGACACCTGGATTGTTTACGGGCTCGGCAACGGTGTCAGTGAATTGTCTCCCGTTCACGCCGTCAATAATGAGGGGCTGATGATCAGGGCCCAATTCGCCGAAACCGACGGCGACTGGAGCGTCAGCGACCTGGCCTGGCTGCCGTCGATCATTGTCAGCGACCCGTATCGCTGGTGCGCGCTGGGGCCGAACCAGGTGCCCGGCACCTGCACCTCCCCGGAACGGGAAGCTGAGGTCAGCGACCGAATCGGCGCGGTTGTCGACACCTTCGGTGCGGTGGCCGACGGCGCCCACCCCTGGGACCTCGCCAACGACAGATGATCCCGGCGGGCGACTCTAGCGGGGTCGCGCCCCTGCATGCCGGCGGGCCAAATCGGCGAGACTATCGTCCAGATCAGCCGGCTCGAATGACCCGAACTTCCGTTCGGCAGCCTTCCGCAGCAGGAAGTCGGCGATCGCGGGATTCTTTGGGAGCAACGATCCGTGCAGATAGCTCGCAACAACGTTCAGGTGGCGTGCACCCTCGTGCCCGTCCTGCGAATTGTTGCCAGCACCCTTGGTGACAGTTCCCAGCGGCCTGACGCCAGCACCCAGGTGGGTTTGGCCACTGTGGTTCTCATACCCGTGGATCTCGCCGAACTCCTCGCTGTCCGCCACCACATTGCCGATCAGGCGTTCGTTGGTCCCATGAGTTTCGAGGTCAAGGATTCCGATGCCCGGGATGATCGTCCCGTCGTGGGTCTTGAAGAACTTTCCAAACAGTTGATACAGCCCGCAGATCACCAGCATGGGCAGACCATCCTCGGCGAGCTCCCTGAGCCTCGGCGCAATGGCCTGCAGGTCCTGCTGGATGACCAGTTGTCCACTGTCCTGTCCACCGCCGCCGATGATCAGGTCGACGTCGTCGGGGAACTCGTCGCCAGCGCTGTGCTCGAGGATGTTCGCGGTATACCCGTGCCAGGTCAGCCGCTGCTTCAGGACCAGGACGTTGCCCCAGTCGCCATAGATGTTCATTTCCTTCGGGTAGAGCTGAAGGATGTTAAGGGTGCCTTTGGTCATCAGGAAACCACCTCGACTGTTGTGATCTTGGAGAGGTCGCGTCGGACCGCGAGCATGGCCGTGTAGGTGCAGAAAATCCGTTTCGGCTGGTCAGAGGTTGAGCTGATGAACGCCCGGAGCGCAGCCGTTGTGTCGGGCTCCACGGCCCGCACCTCGACGTCGTCGTACTTCAACCGCAAAGCCATGTCATACGCACGGACGCCGCTGACCATTTCCACTCCAGCCAGACCAAGCGAATCAAAGTCGACGTCCCACAACCAGGACATGTCCCGGCCGTCGGCGTAATTGTCGTTGATCGCGATCATGGTGGCGTAGCCGGTGGCATCGAACGATTTCAGCCCCAGCCGGAACCCGCTGGGATTCTTCACCAGCACCAGTTCCAACGGCTTGCCGTCCACCACGAGCGATTCGCCGCGCCCGAAGGCCGGCTCAACGGTGGCCAGGGAGGCGAACAGGGCCGCCCGGTTGATGGCGTCACCCAGGACGGTCCGCGCGGTGGCCAGGGCGGCTGCGGCATTGAAGATGTTGTAGACGCCACGAAGCCGCAGGTCCACGCTGGTCAGTTCGCCGTCGACCAGGAAGGACGCCGAGTTACCGTCGACGTGTTCCAGGATGACGTCAGCGGGAAGGCTTGAGGGGGGAGCGACGCCAATGTCGCCGCGCAGCTCGTCGTCGTTGGGGAAGGTGTTGCGCAACGAGGAATCAAGACCGAAGTAGGCGATCTTTGCGTTCGGCACGGTCGAGGCAATTCCGGCCACCCGGGGATCCTCACGGTTCAAGACGACTGTGCCAGTGGTCTTCGCGGCGATCTGTTCCAACAACCGTGTGGTCTGGTCAATCTCACCAAAACGGTCGAGCTGGTCGCGGAGCACGTTCAACAGAAGGCAATGAGTAGGAGGTACCAGTTTCACGAAGTGGACTGCATGCGCCTCATCCAGTTCCAGCACGGCGATGTCCGCTTTGAGCCTGCCCCGCCAGTTCACGTCGCCCAACAGCGCGGCGGCAACCCCGCGGGTAAAATTGCTGCCGGTCCGGTTGGTGAACACCGTCAGGCCCTGGCCCTGCAGGAGTTCCACCACCATCTTTGTGGTGGTCGTCTTCCCATTGGTTCCGCTGATCACCACCACCCCATGGGGCAGACCGGTCAGGGCGCGACCCATGAACCCCGGATCGATTTTCTCGACCACGAGGCCCGGCAGCGCCGAGCCTCCGCCACGCAACCGCGAGATGCGGCGCACGGCCTTACCGACCAGCACACTAAAGGGAAACATGGAACCTAACTTATCGCAGTCAGGGCGGCGGTTTATCCTCTGACGTGCACCCCAACCTAGAATGGTCAGATGACCACATTCCCCGCACCGGACACATCCGGCGTGCATATCGGCGTGTTGGCCGTCCAGGGTGACGTGCGGGAACATATCCGCACCGTCGAGTCCCTCGGCGGACGGGCGAGCGCTATTCGCCGGCCCGGCGAGCTGGCCGGACTTGACGGCCTCATCATTCCTGGCGGCGAATCGACTGCCATCGACAAGCTGACCCGCGCCTTCGACCTGGCAGAGCCACTTCGTGAGCTCATCAGTGCGGGGCTGCCGGTGTACGGGTCCTGCGCGGGGATGATCATGCTCGCCGATGCCATCGCCGACCCGGCGACCGACCTGCAGGGCCGCCCGCAGCAAACCCTCGGCGGGCTGGACATCGTGGTGCGCCGCAACGCTTTTGGGCGGCAACGGGACTCCTTCGAAACGGAGCTCGAGTTCTCGGGGTTGGCTCCGGAGCGCTCCGGGAAGGTCCAGCCGGTCCACGCGGTATTCATCAGGGCGCCCTGGGTCGAGCGGGTGGGTCCCTCGGTCGAGGTCCTCGCGCAGGTACCAGCGCAGACAGCCGGTCTCACGGGGCAGCATCCCGATTCGAACCGGGTCGCTAGGATTGTTGCGGTGCGGTCGGGGAACCTACTCGCCACGAGCTTTCATCCCGAGGTAACCGGGGAGCGGCGGATTCACGAATTGTTTATGCAGATGATCGTAAGGAGAACGGTAGATCATGTCGGGGCACTCTAAATGGGCAACAACCAAACACAAGAAGGCCGCGATTGATGCGAAGCGCGCCAAATCCTTTGCCAAACTGATCAAGAATATTGAGGTCGCCGCCCGTGCGGGCGGTGCCGATATGGCCGGCAACCCTGGTCTTGAACTGGCGGTGCAGAAGGCGAAGAAGACGTCCGTGCCGATCGACAACATCAACCGTGCCGTCAAACGCGGCGCCGGTCTGCTGGGCGACGCCGTCGAATACCAGACCATCATGTATGAGGCCCGCGGGCCGCAGGGCTCGGCCCTGCTCATCGAATGTTTGACCGACAACAAGAACCGCGCCGCTTCGGAAGTCCGGTTAGGGGTCACCCGCAACGGCGGCTCAATGGCCGACCCGGGATCGGTGTCCTACCTCTTCACCCGCAAGGGCGTGGTTACACTGCCAAGCGGCGAACTCACCGAGGATGATCTTCTCCTCGCCGTGCTGGACGCCGGCGCCGAAGAGGTCAAGGAAACAGCCGGCCGCTTTGAGGTCATCTCAGAACCGCAGGATCTCCGCGCCGTGGTGGCGGGTCTTGAGGAAGCCGGGATCGACTACGACACCGACGAGGCCGAGTTCGTACCCTCAATGCAGGTGGAGCTCGACGCTGACGGCGCCCGCAAGTTCATCCGCCTGGTTGACGCACTCGAGGACCTCGACGACGTCCAGAACGTCTACTCAAACGCCGACCTCTCCGACGAGGTGCTCGCCGAGCTGGACGGCGACGACTAAACCCAGTGGCAAACCTTCCCGCCCAGTCGCATCATCGCCGGGCTGCCGCATGACCCTGCGCGTGATGGGAGTGGACCCGGGGCTGACCCGCTGCGGGCTGGCAGTTGTCGACATTGAACCCAACCGCCGGTCAACGCTCGTCGCCGTCGGAGTGGTCGGCACCCCCGCCGACCAGTTACTGGACCGTCGGCTGCTCGTGATTTCCGACGCCGTCGACGATTGGCTGGATACCCACGCACCCGACGTGCTCGCCGTCGAACGTGTGTTCAGCCAGCTGAACGTGAGTACCGTCATGGGCACCGCCCAGGCCTCCGGCGTCGTCATGGTCGCGGCCGCCCGGCGTGGTATCCCGGTGGCCCTTCATACCCCCACCGAGGTGAAGGCGGCTGTCACCGGTAACGGGCAGTCAGACAAGGTAGCGGTCACCAAGATGGTCACCAAAATCCTTCGGCTCGATACGGCGCCCAAACCAGCCGATGCCGCTGACGCTCTGGCCCTGGCCATCACCCACGCCTGGCGGCAAGGTGTTGCCGCCAACCGGGCGTCGGCCGGCGGCGGCAACGCCACGGCCGCGCAGCGGATCTGGGCTGAAGCCGAGGCGAAAGCCCGACGGCGCAGGTAGCCCGACGGTGTGGCGCATCCGGAAAAGCCGGCAGGAACCAGTACGCTGTTCGTAGATATGTTCGGATAGAAATTTTGGAGTAGCGCGCATGATCAGTTCCCTCCGCGGCACCGTCAGCCACGTTGGCCTCAACTCGGCCGTGCTGGACGTCAATGGGTTTGGCATGCAGATCCTGGCCACCCCGCAGACCCTCGCCACCCTGCGCACCGGACAGGAAGCGCAAGTCTTCACCGCGATGATTGTCCGTGAGGACTCCATGACACTGTTCGGGTTCGAGGAGGCAGACCAGCGCGAGGTGTTCGAGACGCTGCTCGGCGTCAGCGGAGTCGGGCCACGGCTGGCACTGGCCGTGCTGGCCGTCCACGCACCGGAAGCCATCCGGGTTGCTGCCTCCTCGGGTGACGACAAGACCTTCAGTAAAGTCCCGGGAATCGGCCCGAAGGGCGCCCGCCGGATTGTCCTCGAACTGGCCGACAAACTCGTTCCGCTCGGCACCGCCGGGGCCCCGCCGAAGAACGCCTGGCAGGGACAGGTCCTGACGGCAATGATGGGGCTCGGCTGGTCGGAGAAGGACGCAACCACCGCGATAGACGCGGCGACGGCCGAAGCACCAGAGGTGGCCGCGTCCGGCAACGTGGGTGACATCCTGAAACTCACCCTGCGCAGACTCGGCCAGGACGGCGCCCGGGCCTCGGCGCGGAGCCGGGTCAGCTGATGGCCCGCGACGACGCGGCGGGGGAGGAGGCCCCGGTTGTTTCACCCACCGGGGATCCAGAGGACCGGGCGGTGGAAGCGGCGCTGCGACCCAAAAACCTCGATGACTTTGTCGGGCAGCAACGGGTCCGCCGGCAGCTCTCCCTGGTCCTGGAAGCCTCGCGGCTGCGCGGCCGAACAGCCGACCACGTCCTGCTCTCCGGCCCGCCGGGCCTTGGCAAGACCACCCTGGCCATGATCATCGCTGCCGAGATGAACGCGCCCCTGCGCATCAGCTCCGGTCCGGCTATCCAGCACGCCGGCGACCTCGCGGCCATTCTCTCCTCGCTGACCGACGGCGAGGTACTCTTCCTCGACGAAATTCACCGCATGTCCCGGCCGGCCGAGGAAATGCTGTACATGGCGATGGAAGATTTCCGGGTCGACATCATCGTCGGCAAAGGGCCGGGCGCAACAGCCATCCCGTTGGACCTGCCGCCATTCACCCTGGTCGGCGCCACCACCCGGGCCGGGCTACTTCCAGGGCCCCTGCGGGACCGCTTCGGGTTCACCGGCCACCTCGAGTTCTACTCCACCGAAGAACTTGAACTGGTATTGCGTCGCTCGGCGATGCTGATGGACATGAAGGTCAACTCGGCCGCATTCTCCGAGGTGGCAGGCCGGTCCCGCGGTACGCCCAGGATTGCCAACCGGCTCCTCCGCCGGGTGCGTGACTGGGCGTTGGTGCACGGCGTCGACCTGATCGACGCCAGGTGCGCCGGGGCGGCGCTGGACATGTACGAAGTGGACGCCAAAGGCCTCGACCGGCTCGATCGCGCCGTGCTCACCGCCCTGATCACCAAGTTCAACGGCGGTCCGGTGGGACTTTCGACCCTCGCGATCGCCGTCGGCGAGGAACCCGAGACAGTCGAAACCGTCGCCGAACCATACCTGGTGCGGGAGGGGATGCTGGGGCGGACCCCCCGGGGACGAATCGCCACGCGAGCGGCCTGGGACCACCTGGGACTCGTCATGCCGGCGAATGTTGCCGCTGCCATGCCGGAGGACCTCTTCACCGTCCTCTCCGAGGAAAACGGCCCGGAAGGCAACCGTGCCGAAGACAACAGTGGGGTAACGGAATGGGCCAACACCGAGGGATAGAGGCGCCGAAAGGACGCGGACAATCCCGTTTCCCTTTACACTGATATGACGTGCGGCACGTCAGGTGCGTGCGGATCCCAAGATATAGAAACGGAACTACTCTGTGTTCTCAACCTTATTAGCCCAGACTGCCGCCCCAGAGCAAGGCTTCGATATTTTCAGCCTGCTTTTGCCGCTGGCACTCGGAGCATTGATCTTCATGATGTTCCGGAGGCAGAAGAAGACCCAGAAGACCATCAAGGAGCAGCGCACCCAGATGGTTCCCGGCACCGAAGTGATGACCAACTTCGGTCTGTTCGGTACAGTGATTTCTCTCGACGAAGAGAACAACAAGGCAGTGCTCGAGCTTGGTCCCGGTGCCAGGGCCACGGTACACATGCAGACCCTCACCAAGGTGGTGCAGCCTGAGCCGGCCGCCGATGACGAAGAAACGCCGGCCGTCCCCGACGACGCATCCTCGCTGGCCAGCCCCGTCGCCGACAACTCGGCCACCGACACCCGGACCACTGCTGTTGACGGCCAGGATCAGCCGAACCATGACACGGTGCTCCCCGAATCCGGACCAGAGCGTCTTGACGCCCGCTCAGACGAGGACATCCGTCTGGACTACGACAACAAGCGGGACAACAAGGACATCTAGCGCCGCAGGTGGGGCAACACCCTCGAGTGTGATGCCCCACCACCCCTAGAACCACCGACGCGCGCTCTCTCGATAAAAGGAAATTCCACATGCCTCGTACCGGCCCAGGCACGGCAGCCAAACGGACACTCGTTTGGCTCGGCGTTATGTTTGCATTACTAGCAGTTCTCCTGGGCAGCGGGTCCATCTGGGGCACCGCGAGCTGGAGCCCCAAGCTGGCACTCGACCTTGAGGGTGGAACCCAGATGATCCTGGCGCCCCAGGTGCAGGGCGGCAGCGATGAGATTACCGAAGAGCAGCTCGACCAGGCTGTGGAAATCATCAGGCAGCGGGTCGACGGCAGTGGCGTGGCAGAGGCCGAGATCAACACCCAGTCCGGCCGCAACGTGATTGTGTCACTCCCCGGTATTCCCGACGCCGAAACCCGCGAACTGATTCAGGCGTCGGCACAGATGGAATTCCGACCAGTACTCTTTGGCGGTCCGGGCCAGGCGCCCGCCGCGGAAACGCCCACCCCCGAAGAAGAACTGCCCGCTCCTACCGACGAACCCACCAATGCCAGCGATCCCAACTGGATCACGGCAGAACTGTTCTCCGAGTTCGAGGCCCTCGACTGCACATCGCCCGAGGCACTCGAACCCGCCGAAGAAGCAGCGCCCGCCGATGAGCCAATGGTCGCTTGCGAGCCGGGCACCCAGGGCAAATACATTCTCGGGCCGGTGGAAGTGCCGGGCACCGACATCGACTCCGCCGACTTCGGCATGCAGCGCGGCGCGCAGGGTCAGTCACTGAACACCTGGGCGGTCAACATCCAGTTCAACTCCGAGGGCAGCGAGACCTTCCGGGAAGTCACCGAACGTCTCTTCGCCTTCGGTCAGGGCGATCCACGGAACCAGTTCGCCATTGTGCTCGATGGGACGATCATTTCGGCTCCGACCACCCAGGCCGTCATCCCCGATGGGCGGCCCTCGATCAGCGGTAGCTTCACGGAGGAGTCGGCCGGGGCGTTGGCCGAACAACTGAAGTACGGCGCACTGCCGATCAGCTTCGAGATCCAGAGCGAGCAGCAGATCTCGGCCACTCTCGGAGCCGACCAGCTCCGGCTCGGCATGATTGCAGGCATCATCGGCTTGATTTTGGTCGCCGTTTACTCGATCTTCCAGTACCGGATGCTGGGACTGGTGACGATTGCGTCCCTTGTGGTGGCAGGTTTCCTCACCTACCTCGCGATCTGCATCCTGGGCTGGACCGAAAACTACCGGCTCTCCCTCGCAGGTGTGGCCGGCCTGATTGTCGCAATTGGGCAGACAGCCGACTCCTTCATCGTTTACTTCGAACGAATCCGCGATGAGCTCCGAGATGGCAGGGGGCTCGTCTCAGCCGTAGAGAACGGCTGGCGCCGGGCCAAGAGCACCGTCCTCGCGTCCAAGGCCGTCAGCCTGCTGGCCGCCGTCGTGCTGTACTTCGTCGCTGTCGGCAACGTTCGTGGGTTCGCGTTCACCCTCGGATTGACAGCTGTCGCCGACCTGATCGTCGTCTTCCTGTTCACTCATCCGGTGATGCGCCTGCTGGCGAGGACCAAGTTCTTCGGCGAGGGACACCGGTTTTCCGGTGTCGATCCGAAGAAGCTTGGCATTATGCCGCTCTATCGTGGTGCCGGTCGTATCCGGATGCCGTCGGCAACACCGCAGACGGCAGCCCCCCGCACCAAGAACAAGGCAGTCTCAGGTGAAATCGCCCGACGCACCACCATCGCCGAACGTCGGCTGGCCGAACAAAAAGCCCTGGCCGCGCGAAGCAATGGCACAGACCAGGAGGAAAACTAAATGCGGGGCAATAGTTTCGCCAAATTTGGCAACGACCTCTACTCGGGCAAGCTGTCCTACCCCTTCGTCGGCAAGCGCAAGCTGTGGTTCACCATTGCAGCGTTGGCCGTCCTCGTGTCGATCATCATCCCCATCGTCAAGGGTGGCTTCAACCTCGGTATCGATTTCCGGGGTGGCTCCGAGTTCACGGTGTCGAGTGTTGAGAACACTGACATCGCCCTCGGTGAGCAGGCTGTTACGGGAGTGGTACCAAATGCGGTACCGAGCGTCACGAACATCGCGCCGCAGACGATGCGTATCCAGACTGAGCGGCTCTCCGATGATGAGACCCTCAGCGTCCGGGACGCTCTGATCAGCGCGTATGAGGTTACCGAAGAAGAAGTCACTACCAACTTCGTCGGGCCCACCTGGGGCGAGGACGTCAGCCGGCAGGCCTTGATTGGCTTGGTCGTGTTCATCCTGCTGGCCGCAGTGCTGATGGCCCTGTATTTCCGGACCTGGAAAATGTCGGTGGCCGCACTCAGCGGATTGTTCGTGGTCATG
This sequence comes from Arthrobacter sp. Sr33, assembly GCF_054511195.1. Lineage (NCBI taxonomy): Bacteria > Bacillati > Actinomycetota > Actinomycetes > Micrococcales > Micrococcaceae > Arthrobacter > Arthrobacter sp. Sr33. Next base: position 89,750 of record NZ_JBTNDD010000006.1, read on the forward strand.
ACGGTGACAGCCGGTCTGTACTCGCTGAGCAACTTCGAGGTGACGCCCTCGGCGATGATCGGTTTCCTCACGGTGTTGAGCTATGCGTTGTATGACACGGTGGTGGTTTTCGACAAGATCAAGGAGAACACCGCCGACCTCGATGTTTCTACCAAGCGAACCTTTGGCGAGCAGGTAAACCTTGCGGTCAACCAGACGCTGGTGCGCTCCATCAACACCTCGGTTGTCGCCGTGTTGCCGGTCGCATCGATTCTTTTCATCGGTGCGATGCTCCTTGGTGCGGGTACCCTCCGGGATCTGTCTCTCGCCTTGTTCATCGGCATTATCATCGGGACCATCGGCACTCTCTTCGTCGCCGCACCCGTTTACGCGTGGCTGCGGATGCGCGAGCCGGGCATGAAGCGGCAGGAGAAGCGCGTGCTGCATCGCCGGTCGGTCGAAGCAGCAGAAGCCGTCCCTGCGCCCTGACTGTCGCAGGAGCAGTCGGCGACCTGACGGCCGTGTCCTGGTCCCCTGAGGGGGCCGGGACACGGTTTTTTTGTTCCCAGTTTGGCGGCAGCCGGGGATCGGTGCAGCAGGGTTTGGTCCGTCGGACTAAACTTAAATATGCGTGCCGGAGAAGAGGCATGGTGTAATTCTTTTTCAGCCGTCTGACGGCTGAGGAATCGGGGTAGTACGTGGCAGATGCCAGTGGTCCAGCAGAGCGGCCAGACACGGAACACCGTGAGGAGCGCCCTGGCACCTTTTCGCGCCCTTCGACCGCCCAGCTTGACCAAGTTCCGGTGCCCCCGGCGACCATACCGCCCGTCCGCAGCCGCGACGTCGCAGTGACCTCATCGGGATCAGCCCCTTCGGCGGCCAGCGCCGACCACAGCGCGCTGCCCGATCGGAAAATCCGGACCCGGTCACGGCTGGCTCGCCTGACGGGCAGAGCCTCCAACGGGTATTCACCGGTGCTTGAGCCCCTGCTGAGGACGGTCCGGGCCAACAACCCCAAGGAAGACCTCGACCTGATCCAGCGGGCGTACCTGGTGGCCGAGCGCAGCCACGAGGGCCAGAAGCGAAAAAGCGGCGATCCGTACATCACCCACCCGGTGGCGGTGGCAACGATCCTTGCCGAACTGGGCATGACCGGCACCACGCTGGCTGCCGCCCTGCTGCATGACACCGTCGAGGACACCGCATGCACCCTCGACGACATCAAGCGTGACTTCGGCGCCGAAGTGGCAATGCTGGTGGACGGGGTCACAAAGTTGGACAAGGTGTCCTTCGGCGACGCTGCCCAGTCCGAGACCGTTCGCAAAATGGTGGTCGCCATGGCCAAGGACATTCGTGTCCTGGTGATCAAACTTGCGGACCGGCTCCATAATGCCCGGACCTGGCGCTTTGTCTCTCCCGAGTCGTCGGCCAGAAAAGCCCGCGAGACACTCGAAATCTTCGCGCCGCTCGCGCACCGGCTCGGCATGAACACCATCAAGTGGGAGCTCGAGGACCTGTCCTTTGCGGCGCTGCACCCGAAGGTGTACGAAGAGATCGTCCGGATGGTGGGGGATCGTACGCCTGAACGGGAAAAGCACTTGGCAGTGGTGCGCACCCAGATCGGCGAAGACCTTCGGTCGGTGAAGATCAAGGCGACAATCACCGGACGCCCGAAGCATTACTACTCCATCTACCAAAAGATGATCGTCCGCGGCAAGGACTTCGATGACATCCATGACCTGATGGGGATCCGGGTGCTGGTGGACAGTGTGAGGGACTGCTACGCAACGTTGGGCCAGCTGCATGCCCGCTGGAACCCGCTGCCCGGCCGGTTCAAAGACTACATAGCGATGCCCAAATTCAATATGTACCAGTCGCTCCACACCACGGTGATCGGACCCGGCGGACGTCCGGTGGAGATTCAGATCCGGACCCACGACATGCACCGCAGAGCCGAATACGGCGTTGCAGCGCACTGGAAATACAAGGGCGCTGGCGGCAAAGCCGGAGAAGGACCCGATAACAGCGACATGGGGTGGCTGCGGAGTCTGGTCGACTGGCAGCAGGAGACAGCCGACCCGGACGAGTTCCTTGACTCGCTGCGCTTCGAAATCAACGCCCGCGAAGTGTTCGTGTTCACTCCCAAGGGTGAGGTTATGGCGTTGCCTGCCGGGTCCACTCCGGTGGACTTCGCCTATGCAGTGCACACCGAGGTGGGGCACCGGACGATCGGAGCCCGGGTCAACGGGAAGCTGATCCCGCTGAACAGCGAGCTGAACCACGGCGACTGGGTGGAGATCTTCACCTCCAAGGCCGAGGGCGCCGGCCCGAGCCAGGACTGGCAGGGGTTCGTGAAGAGCCCGCGGGCTCGCAACAAGATCCGCCAATGGTTCACCAAGGAACGCCGCGAAGAGGCGATTGAAAAGGGTAAGGAACTGCTCACCCGCGCAATGCGCAAGCAGAACCTGCCACTTCAGCGCATGATGACCCATGACGCACTGATAGCGGTGGCCCAGGAGTTGAGGCACGCGGACATCGCTGCCCTTTATGCGGCGGTCGGTGACGGCCATTCCTCCGCCCAGAACGTGATCGAACGTCTGGTCGCCCTGATGGGTGGGAACGAGGGTGCCGAAGACAGCCTCGCCGAGACGGCGGTCGCCACCACACCGCGCCGCCCCAAGTTCTCCGATTCCGGGGTGACGGTGCGCGGCGTCGGCGACGTCTGGGTCAAAATTGCGCGCTGTTGTACTCCAGTTCCGCCGGATCCCATCATCGGGTTCGTTACCCGCGGTTCGGGGGTGTCAGTCCACCGGAACGACTGCCGCAACGTCGAGGAACTGAGGGATCAGCCGGATCGGATTGTGGACGTCGACTGGGCTCCCACCCAGTCCAGCGTGTTCCTGGTCGAGATCCAGGTTGAAGCGCTCGATCGTAAGAGCCTCCTCTCCGACGTCACCCGGGTCCTCTCCGAGAACCACGTCAACATTCTTGCGGCAAGCGTGAATACCTCGACGGACCGGGTGGCACTGTCGCGGTTTGCTTTTGAGATGGGGGATCCCAAGTACCTGACCCACATCCTCAACGCGGTCCGCCGGATAGACGGCGTGTTTGACGTCTACCGCACCACCGGGGCGCAACGGAGGCTCTAGCTCGCCGTCGACCGCCGGTGCCGAATGGGGTGGGTCTAGCCCGAGTGCATGGCGCTCTGGAGGCGGGCCAGGGCGCGGTTCTTGCCAGGAACGCGTCGGGTTGCTTCCAATGCCCTGACCACCAGGACCAGATCACACCGTAGATCGGGGTGAGCCGCCAGTCGGACGAGGGTTGGCACTGCCCAGTCGTCATGTCCATGCACTGCAACATCGAGTGCGGTCCGCAAGGGTGCTGTGACGCCCACCCCGCCGACCACCCGGACATCGCAGGGTCCCAAAGCGACCTGATGCATCAGGGCTTCACTGAACGGTGGCAGGGCGGTGGTGCGGCGTCGGTGATCTGTCACGAGGTTCACTGTTTCGGGTAGCGGCGCGCAGCCATAGACCCAGGCCGCGCTTTGGCGGGCAAGCGCAACCTTGGCCCGCAACGACGCCGGGACGCACAGGATCGCAGACTGGGCGCGAGAGGCGGGGTCAAGATGGTGGTCCGCGCGGGCATAGGAGTTCCCGCAGACACGGCGCAGCAGTCCGTCGATGCGCATGGCCTGCAACTCGACGCTGCTGAAGATGTCATGGGCTCGGAAGAGCACTCCGCCGGTTGAGGTGATCGGCTCTGCTGGGGTTTCTTCGGTAGCGGCTCCCAGCCGAAGGTGGGACATGGCCCAAGCATTCCGAGTTTGGCCCCAAAGCGAAAGCCCCGGCGTCGAGTTGTGGATAACCGGACTGGTGACGTACCAGACTACTCATCCACAACCCCACACCGGGGCTGAGTGTTCGGGTGCCGCTAGGAGAAGTCCTGCGCCGACTTCTGCAGCATATCCATCCATTGTTGGCGTGCGGACAGGGCTTCCTTGGCGGTAGCGATCCGCTTCGCGTCGCCAGCCTTCTCGGCAGCGTTCAGATCCTCCTGCAGCGCAGCGATAGTGGCTTCCAGCTGACTCAGAGCACTGTTGGTGCGGGCCTGGGTCTCAGGGTTGGTCCGCTCCCAATGGGCGTCGTCGGCAGCCTTCACCGCGTCCTCAACTTCGCGAATACCGGCTTCGATCCGACCCATGTCCGCGCGTGGCACCTTGCCGGCTTCCTCCCAGCGGTCACGAATCGACTGCAGCGACTTCTTCGCGGCCGCGAGGTTCCTGATGGGCAGCAACTGGCGTGCCTCGACCAGCAGGGCTTCCTTGACTACAAGGTTCGCCCCGTATTCTTCGTCGATTGCCTCGTTGGTTGCTTTCCTGGCGGTGAAGAACTTGTCCTGGGCGGCCCGAAAACGAGCCCACAGGGCGTCGTCGTCCTTGCGGCTGGCCCGTTTGGAGGCCTTCCACTCATCCATCAGCCGGCGGTATTCGCCAGCGGTGTGGCCCCAGTCGGTTGAGGTGGAAAGCGCCTCGGCCTGCTGGATGAGGGACTCCTTGGCCTGCTTGGCCGAGGCGTTGTCGGTATCCAGCTGGGAGAAGTACGCGCGACGATGCCGGTCGAAGATGGTGCGCGCCGCGCGGAACCTCTTCCACAGGCCGTCTTCGGTGCCGCGGCCAAGCCGGATGCCGTTCTTCTGCGCCGCTTTCCAGGTCTCGAACAGCTCGTTCATCCGGGTGCTGCTGGCTTTCCACTGCACCGTGGATGGGTCGCGGCCAGCGATTTCTTCGGCTTCCGCGACGATCGCTTCGCGGGCTGCGAGCTCGGCCGACTTCAGCGCATCCTGTTCGGCCTTTTCGGCGGCAACAAGCTCCGCGATCTGGCCGTTCAGGGCGTCCAGCCGCGTTTCAAGGGCAAGCACGTCGCCGACGATCTTCTTCTCTGCGACCTGCTCCCGCAGATGACCGGCGGTCTTCTGCATGTCGGCGGATGGTGCCTTCGCCTGGACGCGCTGTTCCAGGAGCACAATCTGGCTGGCGACGTCGTCGTACTTGCGCACGAAATATGCCAGCGCCTCATCCTTGGAGGCATCCGGGTACTGCCCGACGGCGTGCTCCTCGCCGTTGACGATGAGGAAGACGTGACCGTCGTCCTCGACCCGGGCGAACTTGGCTGCTTCGCTTAGCGGGGTGCTGTGCGCCGGGGGAGCGGCGACTGCTGCGCCTGGTTTCGCGCCAGGTTTGCCACCAGGTTTCGCGCCGGGTCGCGGAGCCATCGCTGCGGGGCTGGGAGCGGCGCCGGGGGAAGACATTGGGCGGGCAGCTGCAGGCGTGGCTGACTCAGCCTCGGGTGCCTCAGCTTCAGTTTCGGGAGCCGCAGCCTCGGGTGCGGGTGCCTCGGGTTCAGGCGCGGCTGATTCAGCCTGCTCGGGCTCAACCGCCTGCTCAAGACCAGTTGTTGTTTCCTCGTCGCCTGACGTTTCGTCGGTACGGGGTGTTTCGTCGGATTGCTGACTTTGTGTCACCGCTAGAAGTCTTTCACTCGTTGGTTTGCCTGCTACCTCGCGGCAAATGGTTCAGGGCTATCGAGTCTATCGCCACGGCGTCCCCGCACCGCGCAGCCTCAGAGGCTACTTTACGCATAAGGGTTCGCCAGCGGAATCTCGGTGCACCCACCCACGGGGACTGTGCGGCGACCTCTGTTTCGGTGCGGTACCCGGACGGCGGGGGTCAGCCTAGACATCGGAGGCGGAAATGGGGCCCACCGATGTCCGGGTTCCCCGCCAAAGCCGGGTAAAATCGGAGACCGTCAACCCGATGTCACATCCTGCAAGGAGCTCAGCCGTATGGCACGCAAGGCCTCACTGTCCGGTTTTCCCGAATGGCTGCCGGAGGAACGCCTGGTGGAGTTGCATGTACTGGACACGTTGCGGAAAACCTTCGAGCTGCATGGCTTCTCCAACATCGAAACCCGGGCGGTCGAGACGGTGTCCCACCTGCTCCGCAAAGGGGACATCGACAAAGAGGTCTACGCTGTGTCGCGCCTTCAGGCCGACGACGACGGCGGCCGGGCGACCAGCTCCGACGACGGCCTTGCCCTCCACTACGACCTGACTGTTCCCTTCGCCCGCTACGTGGTCGAAAACTCCGGCCACCTGGCGTTCCCCTTCCGGCGCTACCAGATCCAGAAGTGCTGGCGCGGTGAACGCCCGCAGGACGGCCGGTTCCGCGAGTTCACCCAGGCCGACATCGACGTCGTGGGCGACGGCGTGCTCCCGTTCCGGTACGACGTCGAACTGGCCCTCGTGGTGGTCGATGCCCTCTCGGCCCTGCCCATTCCCGAGTTCACCGTGCGCGTCAATAACCGGAAACTCGCCGAGGGTTTCTATCGGGGCATCGGCCTCGAGGACACCGCCGGGGTGCTGCGCAGCATCGACAAACTGGAAAAGATTGGGGCAGAGAAGGTTACCGCCCTGCTGCAGACCGAACTTGGTGCCACCGCCGACCAGGCAGCCCTCGCCCTCCGGCTCGCCTCGATCCGGACCGCTGACGTGTCATTCGTCGACCAGGTCCGCACCCTCGGGGTCACCGACCCCCTGCTGGAAGAGGGGCTCGGGGAGCTGGAGCAGGTGATCGCCGAAGCGTCCAAGCGCGCGCCCGGCCGGGTGGTTGCCGACCTCAGCATTGCCCGCGGCCTGGATTACTACACCGGAACGGTCTACGAAACCGTGCTGAACGGGCACGAGTCACTGGGATCGATCTGCTCCGGCGGCCGGTATGACAGCCTGGCAGCCAAAGGCAACCGGACGTTCCCCGGAGTCGGCCTGTCGATCGGCGTAACCCGGCTGGTGTCGCGGATCCTCAGCCAGGGCTTCACCGCCGTGTCGCGGCAGGTGCCCACCGCAGTCCTGATCTCGCTGACCGACGACAGCTCCTGGTCGGCGGCCCAGGACATCGCCGCGGCCCTGCGAGCCCGCGGCATTTCCGCTGAGGTGGCTGCCACTGCCGAGAAGTTCGGCAAGCAGATCAAGTTCGCCGACCGTCGTGGGATCCCCTTCGTCTGGTTCACCGCTGAGGACGGCACCCACGAGGTCAAGGACATCCGCACCGGCGCCCAGGAACCTGCCGATCCCGGCACCTGGACGCCCCCGGCAGTTGATCTCGTGCCGTCGGTGCTCCGCGCCGAGCCAGCCGACGCCTGACCCGGGCACCGCACCACAAGGTCAGGAGCGTCGTCGTCGTACTCCCGCGACGACGACGCGGCCCAGCACGCCAGCGGCCAGGACCGCCACCATGGTGAGCACCGACGTCGTGGGCAGGGTGAGGGCCAGCAGCACGCAGCCGATAAAACCCACCACGTTCAGCCCCCGCGGCGAATGCCACGGCCGGTGGGTGAGGGTAAACGCCGACAGGTTGGCGATCGCGTAGTAGATCAACACCCCAAAGCTGGAGAATCCGACCACTGTCAGGACGTCAGTGGTCAGGAGCAGGCCGATGACGACGACGGCGGTTGCCAGATCGGCGGCGTAGGGAACACCGAAGCGCTGCCAGATCCCGGTCAGGGCCCGGGGCAGATCTCCTTCACGGGCCATGGCCAGCGTGGTCCTGCCCACCCCGGCGATGAGGGCCAGCAGGGCTCCGAGGCTGGCGAGTGCTGCCGCGATGGTGACAGCAGTTGCCGGGATTGCTGAGGTCGAGGCAGTGAACACCTCACGCAACGGTGCGGCGGAGGCGGCAAGCGCCGTCGGGCCCAGTGCTGCCAGCAGACCCCACGCAAGCAGCAGATACAGCCCCAGGGTGAAGCCAAGGGATCCGAAGATCGCTGCCGGGATGTTGCGTTGCGGCTCGCGCACTTCCTCGCCCATGGTGGCGACCCGGGCGTACCCGGCAAACGCGAAGAACAGCAGTCCTGCGGCCTGCAGCACTCCAAGCCAGCTGGTGGGCAGCTGGACAGCGTCTGACGGTGCGGGGGCGGCGAAGGCGGCGACCACCACGAAAGCGAGTACCGGGACCACCAGGGACACGATGATCCGGGTCATCAGGGCGGTACGACTGACACCCAACAGGTTCACGACGGTCAGGGCGACCACCGCCGCGACGGCTGCGGCGGTCTCAAAACCCGGGGCGGCGTACAACCCAAAAGTCAGCGCCATCGCTGCGCAGGAGGCGATCTTGCCGGTAACGAAACTCCAGCCGGCGATGAACCCGGGCCAGGGGCCGAGCTGGCGTCGGCCGTAGATATACGTGCCGCCGCTGTGCGGGTGCACTGCCGCCAGTTGCGCGGACGCCGCCGCGTTGCAGTAGGCCACGAAACCGGCGATGGCCACGGCGAGGGGCAGCCAGCTTCCCGCTGAGGCCGCAGCTGGCGCGAAGACCACAAACACGCCGGCGCCGATCATGGAGCCGATCCCCACGGTCGTGGCGTCAAAGCCGCCCAGCTGCCGTCGAAGGCCTGGCGGATTGGTCCCTGGTGGATGAGCCATTGCCATGTGTGATCCCTGCCGTGGCGGGTGGGTCCCGGTATCACCGGTAAACTCGGACGAGACGATCTTTTCATACGCGGGTAGCCCTTTTCTGCCCCGCACCTCCACCCGGAAGGAATGCTGTGCTGCGCACACATGACCTCGGTTCGCTACGGACTGAGCACATTGGACACACCGTCACCCTGGCAGGCTGGGTTGCCCGCCGCCGAGATCACGGCGGGGTCGCATTCCTTGACCTGCGCGACGCCTCGGGTTTCGCCCAGGTGGTGGTCCGGGAAGAGGAAGTGTTCCACGGACTGCGCAACGAATACGTCCTGCAGATCACGGGCACCGTCGAGAAGCGCCCCGAGGGTAACGAGAACCCGGCCCTGGCCACTGGCGGCATCGAAGTCATCGCCGAGACCGTGACCATCCTCAACACCTCCGACCCGCTGCCCTTCCAGATCGACGAGCACGTGGAGGTTGGCGAGGAAGCACGCCTGAAGCACCGCTACCTCGACCTCCGCCGGCCAGCGCCCAACGCCAACCTCCGGCTGCGTTCCGAGGCCAACCGGGTGGCACGCGAGCTGCTGCACCAGGATGGTTACGTCGAAATTGAGACACCCACCCTGACCAGGTCCACCCCTGAGGGTGCCCGCGACTTCGTGGTGCCAGCCCGTCTGTCGCCCGGCTCCTGGTACGCCCTGCCGCAGTCTCCGCAGCTGTTCAAGCAGCTCCTGCAGGTGGGCGGCTTTGAGAAGTACTACCAGATTGCCCGCTGTTACCGCGACGAGGACTTCCGCGCGGACCGTCAGCCGGAGTTCACCCAGCTCGACATCGAAGCCAGCTTCGTGGAGCAGGATGACGTCATTGCCCTAGGCGAGAGCCTGGTCAAGGCGCTCTGGCAGCTGATCGACGTCGAAATCCCCACGCCGATCCAGCGGATGACCTACGCCGATGCGATGGCCCGGTTCGGCTCAGACAAGCCCGATCTGCGCTTCGGCCTGGAACTGACCGAGCTCACCGAGTTCTTCAAGGACACCGATTTCGGCGTGTTCAAGGCGCCCTACGTCGGCGCCGTCGTCATGCCCGGCGGGGCGTCCCAGCCGCGCCGCCAGCTCGACGCCTGGCAGGAATGGGCCAAACAGCGCGGCGCCAAGGGCCTCGCCTATGTTCTGGTCGACGACGACGGCAGCCTCCGCGGGCCCGTCGCCAAGAACCTCACCGAGGCCGAGCGTGACGGCCTGCCCGCCGCGGTCGGCGCCAACCCCGGCGACTGCATTTTCTTCGCCGCCGGCGAGAAGACTCCCTCCCGCGCGCTGCTCGGCGCAGCACGCGTTGAAATCGGCCACCGCACCGGTCTCATCGACCCGTTGGCCTGGGCCTTCGTCTGGGTGGTTGACGCACCGATGTTCGAACCGGCGTCGGCGGCTGTCGCAGCCGGCGACGTGGCGGTCGGCGGGGGAGCCTGGACGGCGGTGCACCACGCGTTCACCTCACCGAAGCCTGAATACCTGGACACCTTCGACAAGGATCCAGAGACCGCACTGGCGTACGCCTACGACATTGTCTGCAACGGCAACGAAATCGGCGGCGGCTCGATCCGTATCCACCAGCGGGATGTGCAGGAACGTGTGTTCTCGGTGATGGGCATCAGCCAGGAGGACGCGCAGGAAAAGTTCGGTTTCCTCCTCGAAGGATTCAAGTTCGGTGCGCCCCCTCACGGCGGCATCGCGTTCGGCTGGGACCGCGTCGTCGCGCTGATGGCGGGCACCGAGTCGATCCGCGACGTCATCGCGTTCCCGAAGTCCGGCGGCGGCTTCGACCCGCTGACGGCTGCTCCCGCTCCGATCACCGCGCAGCAGCGTAAGGAAGCCGGAGTGGACTTCAAGCCGGAGAAAAAGAACTAGGGCGCAGCTCCTCCGCCCCCGCTTGGGTTGAATGGCGGGGGAGCTGGCGGGTTCTGCTGCTTTGTGACGGGAATGGACACACGCCCAATCCGGTTATGAAATACTGATACACACAAACGTGCTCCGGGGTCGGTGTAATTCCGAACCGGCGGTGATAGTCCGCGACCCGTCCGCTGCCAGTGCTACCGCGCTGGCGTGGCCGGTTGAACTGGTGAAATTCCGGTACCGACAGTTAAAGTCTGGATGGGAGAAGCGCGTACAGCTTTGGCTGTGCTGGTTTGGTGGTGCCTTCGTGCGCCGCCGACAGCACCGGCCGTTCCTGTCGTTACCCCGGAGCGCACCGCTCGAGACAAGGGGTCGACATGGATTTTCTGAGGTGGCTGTTCGACGCTCAGATCCCCGTCGCCGGAAGCTCGCTGCTGCTCCGCGAGGTGATCGGCAACGTCTTCGGGCTCCTCAGCGCGCTCGGCGGGATGCGCCGGAAACTCTGGGCCTGGCCCGTCGGTATCATCGGCAACGTCCTGCTCCTTACCGTCTTCCTAGGTTCCTTTTTCGGCGGAGCCGACGCCGCCAACCTCCTCGGCCAGGCTGGCCGCCAGATCATGTTCATCGCCGTCGCCGTCTACGGCTGGCGCCAGTGGAGTGCCAGCAGCCAGGCCGACGGCCACGCCGTCACTCCACGCTGGGCGCCCCGCCGCGCGCGGATCGGCCTGGTGGTCGCCATGATCGTCGGCACGGTAGCGCTGACACCCCTCTTCCGGATGCTCGGCTCCTACGAACCTGTGTGGGCGGACGCCTGGACGTTTGTCGGCTCGCTGCTGGCAACCGTCGGCATGGCCAAGGGCTGGGTCGAGTTCTGGCTCATCTGGGTGGCGGTCGACGTCGTCGGGGTGCCACTGCTCTTCAGCGCCGGCTACTACGCGTCAGCCTTCATGTACCTGTTCTATGGGGTGTTCACCCTGATCGGGTTCTTCGTCTGGATGCGCGCCCGTGAGCGCAGCAAGCCCCGCATCGATGTCCTGCTCCCCGATCCGACGGTCCGGTAAACGCCGTGGACACGACCTCCCTGACCCCTGTCTTCTCCGCCGCTGAATGCGACGCGATGCGATCCGCCATCGGACTGGCCGGGTGCGGTGTGCGTGGCGCCAACCCACTGGTGGGAGCAGTGGTACTCGACGAGCGCGGCACGGTGATCGGCTCCGGCTACCACCGGGGGGCGGGCACTCCGCACGCCGAAGTCGATGCCCTCACCAACGCCCTGACGCAGCGGGCGGACCTGACCGGGTGCACGCTGATCTGCACCCTTGAACCCTGCAACCATGCCGGACGTACGGGCCCCTGCACCGAAGCCATCGCGACGGCAGGGATCACCCGCGTGGTCTACGCCGCCGACGACGTCCACGGCCCTGCCGCTGGTGGCGCTGGCTGGCTCACCGCCCACGGCGTCGAGGCGGTTGGCGGGTTGCTGGCCGATGAGTCGCACCAGCTGAACCACCGGTGGCGGGAAGCCACCAGCTCCCGCCGCCCCTTCATCACCCTCAAAATCGCCCAGACCCTCGACGGTAAGGTTGCCGCGGTAGACGGCACCAGCCAGTGGATCACCGGCACCGAGTCCCGCAGCGACGGCCACTCCATCAGGCAGCGCGCCGATGCGGTCCTGGTGGGCACTGGTACCGTACTGGCCGACAATCCTCGACTCTCTGCCCGCAACCCCGACGGGACCGACGCGGAAAGGCAGCCCCTCCGGGTCGCCATGGGACGTCGCCCCATCCCTGCGGGTGCGGCAATCCGCAGGGGGCGCTTCGTCCACCTCACCACCCGCGACCCGGGGGAGGCAGCGCGTCAGCTGTACGACGACGGCGTTGGCCACCTGATGATCGAGGGCGGACCCACCATAGCCACCGCGTTTCTGACCGCTGGCCTGGTCGATGAACTCATCGTCTACCAGGCGCCGATGTTCCTGGGTGCCGGCACGCCAGCGGTCCAGGCCCTGGGGATCTCTTCACTGGGGGACGCCAGCAGCTGGATGCTCGACCCGCATGGGGGCGCGGCGATCACCCAGTGCGGAAACGACGTCCGCTTCCACCTCAGCCCGGCACCCGCCGACCCAGCAGCTTCTCATCAGACCAGCAGCAAAGGACCCAGTACATGTTCACAGGAATAGTCGCCGAAAAGGGCAGCGTTGTCTCACTTGACGTCTCGGCGGACCAGACCAGCGCCATCCTGGTCTTCGACGCGCCAACCACCGGCGAGGACCTGGGCCTGGGCGGTTCAATCGCCGTCAACGGGGTTTGCCTGACCGCAACCAGTGTTGAGGGCGGCCGGATCGCCGTCGATGTGATGGGGGAGACCCTGCTGCGAACCACCACCGGGTCGCTGGCCGCCGGCAGCACCGTGAACCTTGAGCGTTGCGTCCCCGCGAGTGGGAGGCTGGATGGCCATGTGGTGCAGGGCCACGTCGATGGGATCGGTACCCTGCTTGAGCGAGAAAACCAGGGCGCCTGGCACCGTCTGCGCTTCGGGCTACCAACCCGACTGGCCCGCTACGCGGCCGAAAAGGGGTCTATCACCGTCGACGGCGTCTCACTTACGGTCAGCGCCGTGTCCGCCGTGTCCGCTCCCGACCCCTGGTTTGAGGTCGGGCTGATTCCCACCACCCTGCAGGAAACCAGTCTGGGACTGAAACAGGTCGGGGATTCAGTGAACCTGGAAATGGATGTGATGGCCAAATACGCTGAGCGGCTCATGAGCTTCATGGTGCCCGCCTGGCAGACGCCGAACACCCAGACCATCCCGATCCAGAAACCGGCAATTCTGAAACCGTCGGTCCCTCCGGCGGTCGCGGGGCCGCAGCCATGATCGCCCACCACACGGCGCTCCAGGGCCAAGCCGTCCGCCTGGACTCGGTACCAGCGGCGGTGGCGGCGATGGCAGCCGGTCGGGCCGTCGTCGTCGTCGACGATGAGCGGCGCGAAAACGAAGGCGACATCATCTTCGCCGCCCAGTTCGCCACCCCCGCGCTGGTGGGCTGGACCGTCAGGTACACCTCGGGCGTGCTGTGCGTTCCGATTTCCGGCGCCGCCGCGGACCGGCTGCTGCTGCCGCCCATGACAGCCGTCAACGAGGACGCCAAGGGCACCGCCTACACCGTGTCCTGTGACGCGGCGGTGGGCATTTCCACCGGGATCAGCGCCGCCGACCGGGCGGTCACCGCACGCCTCCTCGCCGATCCGACGACGACGGCGGCCGACCTCACCCGGCCCGGCCACATGTTCCCGTTGCGCGGTGCCCCGGGCGGCGTCGGTGAACGTCCAGGCCACACCGAGGCGGGGCTGGAGTTGTGCGCCCTCGCCGGCCTGGAACCCGCGGCGGTCATCGCTGAGGTGGTCCACGACGAGGGTCACATGATGCGGCTACCCGCCCTCAGGGACTTCGCCGACAGCCACGGTGTGCCCCTGATCTCCATCAAAGACCTGCTGAACCACCTCAGTGACCCCACCAGAGACGAGAAGGGCCTCCGATGAACACCACCAGCGTCACCGGCGGGCCGGAGGTTGCCCTTCCCACGGCCTTCGGTCAGTTCACCACCCAGGCCTGGACCGACGGGGTGACCGGGGTTGAACACCTGAGCCTGTCCTCCGCCGGGGCCAACCCACCCGGGGCAAGCAGCGACTCCGCCCCCGAAGGGGAGGCACCCCTGGTGCGGATGCACTCGGAGTGCCTGACCGGGGACGTCTTCTCCTCGTATCGCTGCGATTGCGGCGAACAGCTTGAGCAGGCCCTCCAACTGATCGCCGAGCAGGGCGGCACGGTGCTGTATCTGCGCGGCCAGGAGGGCAGGGGAATTGGCCTGGCCAACAAAATGCGCGCCTACGCCCTGCAGGACACCGGGGCGGACACTGTCGAAGCCAACGAACAGCTCGGGCTGCCGGTCGACTCGCGGGACTACCAGGCCGCCGCGGCAATCCTGGGCCAGCTTGGTCTGCGCTCCATCCGGCTGCTCAGCAACAACCCCGAAAAGCGGGACAAACTCGTCCTGCACGGCATCGACGTCACCGCGATGGTTCCCTCGGAGGTGCCCGCGCGCGCCGAGAACCAGCGGTACCTGCAGACCAAACGGGACCGGCTGAACCACCAGCTGACCCTGCTGGAAGACCACGGGATCCAGCAGAGCTGACCGACCCCGATCACCAGACCCACCAGCCCCACCAGCCTCAACCCACCGAAAAGAGACCCTCATGAGCGGCCACGGCGCACCAACCATCGACCTCAGCCACCTGTCCGGACAGGGGCAGCTTCGCCTCGTCGTCGTCGCCGCCAGCTGGCACACGGAGATTATGGACGGATTGCTTGCCGGCGCGCTCCGGGCCGCCACGGATGCCGGAATCCAGCCCACCGTGGTCCGCGTCCCGGGCAGCTTCGAGTTGCCCGTTGCCGCCGCCCGGTTGGCACCGCACTTTGACGCGGTGGTGGCGCTGGGCGTCGTCATCCGCGGCGGCACCCCGCACTTCGACTATGTCTGCCAGGCCGCCACCTCAGGTCTCACCGATGTCAGCGTCCGGACCGGAAAGCCCGTTGGGTTCGGCGTCCTGACCTGCGACACCGAGGAGCAGGGGCTGGACCGGGCGGGGCTGCCCGGGTCCAGCGAGGACAAGGGCTACGAATCGGTCGCTGCCGCGCTGACCACCGCAGCAGTGCTCGATCCCTGGCAGGGGTAGAGCTTTGTCACACGGACCTTGCCGAATGAGGCTCAACGCCGCCAACCCAGTAACGTTGGCGTTGTGAAAAGCTTCGAAACACTCTTTGCTGAACTTAGCGCCAAGGCCGTAGCACGTCCGGACGGGTCGCGCACCATCGCCGAACTCGATTCCGGTGTTCATGGCATCGGCAAGAAGGTGGTTGAGGAAGCCGCCGAGGTGTGGATGGCCGCCGAATACGAGTCGGATGAGGCAGCCGCCGAGGAAATCTCCCAGCTGCTCTACCACCTACAGGTCCTGATGATCGCCAAGGGTCTGACCCTGGACGACGTGTACAAGCATCTATAGCCACCGTCCCACCACAGCTGTGAGTGCCCAGCTGTGAGTAACCAGCAGAACCTCCTCGAAAACTTCAGCGAAAGAACCCCTATGCTTCGTGTAGCAGTCCCCAACAAGGGCGCCCTGTCCGAATCCGCTTCCGCCATGCTCGCGGAGGCTGGTTACCGCCAGCGCCGCGACACCCGTGAACTGGTCCTTGAAGACCCGGACAACGGCGTCGAATTTTTCTTCCTCCGTCCCCGCGACATCGCGGTTTACGTGGGTTCCGGGACGCTCGACGTCGGGATCACCGGCCGCGATCTGTTCCTTGATGCCGACGTCGACGCCGAAGAGCGTCTGACGCTCGGCTTCGGTGCCTCGACCTTCCGGTTCGCCGGCCCGGTGGGCGACTTCACCGACGTCGGGCAGCTCGACGGCAAGCGGCTCGCCACCAGCTATGACGGACTGCTGCGCCGTTATCTCGCCGACCATGGCGTCAACGCCACGGTGGTACGGCTCGACGGCGCCGTCGAATCCTCGGTGCGCCTCGGTGTCGCCGACGCCATCGCCGACGTCGTCGAAACCGGCAACACGCTCAAGGCCGCTGGGATGGAAATCTTCGGCGACCCGATCCTGCGTAGCGAAGCCGTACTGATTGGGCGCAGCGGGGACACCCCGGCTGGGCTGGACGTGCTGATCCGGCGGCTGCAGGGTGTCCTGGTGGCACGGCAGTACGTGCTGATGGATTACGACATCCGCAAGGACCTGGTCGACGCAGCGGCAGCCCTCACACCCGGCCTTGAGTCGCCGACCGTGTCGCCGCTTCGCGACTCGGACTGGGTAGCCGTCCGGTCAATGGTGCTGCGCAACCAGACCAACCGCATCATGGACGAGCTGTACGAGCTCGGCGCCCGCGCCATCCTCGTTAGCACCATCCACGCCTGCAGGGTCTAGGGAGGCAGCCATGGGTGTAGCCATTCGCGTCATTCCGTGCCTCGACGTCGACGCCGGTCGCGTTGTCAAGGGCATCAACTTCGCCGATCTGCGTGACGCCGGTGACCCGGTGGAGCTCGCTCACCGGTACGACCGCGCCGGCGCCGACGAACTGACCTTCCTGGACGTTACCGCGTCCTCGGGCAACCGGGACACCACGTTCGACGTCGTCGCCCGCACCGCGGAGGAAGTCTTCATCCCGCTGACAGTCGGCGGGGGAGTCCGCGGGATTGCGGACGTCGACAAGCTGCTGCGGTTCGGGGCCGACAAGGCATCGATCAACACGGCAGCTGTCAGCCGGCCGGACGTTATCGACGAAATCTCCAGCCACTTCGGGTCGCAGGTTCTGGTGCTCTCGCTCGACGCGCGGCGCGTGCCTGGTGGCGGGACGCCGTCGGGCTTCGAAGTGACCACGCATGGGGGCCGTCAGGGCACCGGGATCGACGCCGTGCAGTGGGCCAGGGAAGCAGCCGACCGTGGGGTGGGCGAGATTCTGCTCAACTCGATCGACGCCGACGGCACCAAAGCCGGGTTCGACCTGGAGATGATCCGCGCGGTGCGTGCCGCCGTCAAGGTTCCGCTGATCGCCTCCGGTGGGGCCGGCTTGCCTGAGCACTTCCCGCCAGCAGTGCAGGCCGGGGCCGATGCGGTGCTCGCGGCGTCGGTGTTCCACTTCGGGCCCCTGGACGCCATTGCCCAGGTGAAGAAAGCCATCAGCGACGCGGGCTTCCCGGTCCGCTAGAGGGAGGGTTTCGCCAGAGGGAGGGTTCAGAGCCCTACTTCGGCGCTATCGAGCAGCGCGACGGCGTCGGGCTGTCCCTCGAACGTCACGAGGGCGTGGCGGGTGCGACCATGGGCGTGCATGAGCAGCTCCCCGGGATCGCCCTTGATGGCGACCGATACCGGTGCGCGCTTGGCCACATGGCGTAAACCATCGGACCGAACCAGCACGATACCCAGATCCACGCCCCGGTACAGGATGGCAGCACGTTTGATGAGTTCGTCCCAGAGGGCGTCTGAGTAATCCTCATCGAGGGCACGGGGCGCCCACCGGCTCCGCGCGCGGCGGACATCCTCGGTATGCACAAAGTATTCGATCAGGTTGGCGCTGGCATCAAGCGACTTTGAGCGCTTCATGGGCGAGTAAAAAGGGTGCCCGGCACGGAAATCCGCGACCAGCTTCTGATACCCGGCAGCCGACTCGGCTTTGGCGGACATCTTTCGCACTGATTTCTCGGATACGGCGGCCAGGGGCTTGATGACCATGGCAAGGCCGACAGCAGGTCGGTGTTCCCGCAGATATAAGTGGGCTGCCAACTCTTTGGTCTGCCAGCCAGCACACAACGTGGGCGAATGGGGCCCTGCTGCGAGAAGCGTTTCGGCCAAAACTTCGCGGGAAGGTTCTACATATTGCATCACTGCTGAAACTAGCACGATCCGCTGCTTTTTGGCACGAAGCACCGCCGGATTAGACGTTCCAATGGGCATCCAGCCACCGTCTCCTGGCCGCCAACCGGCGCGATAGAATTGACGACGATGCCAACACACACCAACACCACGCCAACGCCTGATTCTTCCAAGGGGAAGACCCTCGATCCGGGGATCGCCGCGGCCCTCAAGCGCGACCCCGCCGGGCTGGTCGCCGCAGTGATCCAACAGTATGATTCGGGCGAAGTGCTGATGCTCGGCTGGATGGACAACGAAGCGGTCCATCGCACCCTCACCACGGGGCGGGTCACCTTCTTTTCCCGGTCCCGCAACACCTACTGGCGCAAGGGCGACACCTCCGGGCACATCCAGTGGGTCCAGTCCGCGGCCATAGACTGCGACGGCGACGCCCTCCTCATCAGGGTCGACCAGGTCGGCGCCGCCTGCCACACCGGCACCCGGACCTGTTTCGATGGCCGGGACCTCGACGTCGTCGTCGGCTCGGGCAGTTCCCCCCAAAACTTTCCCACCGCCAGCTGAAAGAGCACACACATTCATGCAGGAACTTGGAGTCATCAGCCCCAGCCTTGCCGAGTTCCGCGAGCTCGCCAAAGAGCGTCGGGTAGTACCCGTGCATCTGAAGGTGCTGGCGGACGCCCACACCCCGATTGCCATCTACCGCAAGCTTGCCAACGGCGAGCCCGGGACGTTCCTGATGGAATCGGCAGCTGTTGGGGGCGTGTGGTCGAGGTACTCCTTCATCGGCGCCCACTCCCGGGCGACGCTGACCAGTCTTGACGGGGAGGCACACTGGCTGGGGGAGCCGCCCGCGGGTGTTCCCACCTCAGGTAGCCCGGTTGAAGCCCTCCGCCAGACCATCGAGGCATTGCGTACCCGGCGGTTCGACAACCTGCCGCCGTTCACCTCGGGGCTGGTGGGGTTTATCGGCTGGGAATCGGTCCGGCACTGGGAGCGGCTGACCAGCCCTCCCGAGGACGACCTTTTCCTCCCCGAGCTAGCCATGTGCCTGGTGACCGACATGGCGGTGCACGACAACTCGGAGGGCGCCCTCACCCTGGTAGCCAATGCAATCAACTTCGACGGAACCAGCGACCGGGTGGACGAGGCATGGCACGACGCCGTCCGGCGGATCCGTGCAATGCTCACCAAGCTGGGTGAAGCTGCCGAACAGCCGGTTTCGGTATTGCAGGACGGGTCGGTGGACACCGCCGAGCTGTTGTCCCGGGTCGACGAGCGATGGGACAAGCCCAAGTATCTCGCCGCAATCGAGCGGGGCAAGCGGGCCATTGTCGACGGCGACGTCTTCCAGGTGGTCATTTCACGCCGCTTCGAACTTGACTGCCAGGCATCACCCCTCGATGTCTACCGGGTGCTGCGCAACACCAATCCCAGCCCCTACATGTATCTGTTCAGCCTGGCTGACGCCGATGGCAGGGAATACTCGATTGTCGGATCCTCCCCGGAGGCACTGGTCACAGTCACCGGCAACGATGTCATCACCCACCCCATCGCGGGATCCCGTCCGCGCGGCCAGACCCTCGAGGAGGACCGCGCCCTGGCCGATGAACTCTTGGCGGACGAAAAGGAACGCGCCGAACACCTGATGCTGGTGGACTTGGCACGCAACGACATCTCCAAGGTCTGTGTCCCCGGGTCAGTGGACGTCACCCAGTTCATGGAGGTGGAACGGTTCAGTCACATCATGCACCTGGTGTCGACCGTCGTCGGATCACTGGCACCCAGCAAAACCGCCTACGACGTCCTCGCCGCCACCTTCCCCGCCGGAACGCTCTCGGGTGCGCCCAAACCCCGGGCGCTGCGTCTGATCGACGAGGTTGAGCCCCACCGCCGGGGCATCTACGGAGGGGTGGTGGGCTACCTCGACTTCGCTGGCGACATGGACCTGGCGATCGCCATCCGGTCCGCACTGCTCCGTGAGGGCCGCGCCTATGTGCAAGCCGGCGGCGGAATCGTTGCCGACTCGGTTCTCGAGGACGAGGCGCAGGAGACGGTCAACAAGGCGGCAGCCCCGCTGCGGGCCGCCCTGATCGCCTCAAGCCTCAGGACTGTCTCCGCAACTGACCTTCAGGAGGTGCCCCCCGCATGAGCACCAGTTCAGGAACACCCCACACCACCGGCCCGAACCATGGCAGCACGCCGGCAGCCCCGCGGGGCTGGCAGCGCAAGGGCACCGTAATTCTTGCCACGGTGCTCTTTTCGCTTATCGCCTTCGCCAGCACCACCCAGACCTGGCTGACGGTGATCCTGCCGCAGGACGCCGTCCAGACCCCTGACCTGCAGATCCCCGGCAGCGACGCGGCCACCGCAGTCACCGCATTCGCGCTTGTCGCCCTGGCCGCAGCGCTGGCCGTTTCCATCGCCGGCCGCGTCGCCCGGATTCTGGTGGTGGCGATCCTGTTTATCGCCGGTGTCGGCATTGTCTGGAACAGCCTGCTCGTGGTGGCGGATCCCACCGGTGCGGCGGCCCCCGCCATTGGGGAAGCAATCGGCGTCAGCACCGACAGCGACGCCGGACTCGTGCTGACCCTTTTCCCGTGGTTGGCGGCATTCGCCGGGCTGGGCCTGATCGGCGCCGCCGTCTGGATGCTCCTCGCCGGCCGCAGCTGGAACCGCTCCATGCGGTACGAGAAAGTAGCCGACGCTGATTCGCCAGCCCGGAAGACGACCGCCCACTCGGACGAGATCGACAGCTGGGACCAGCTGACCAAGGGAAAAGATCCCACCAGCTAAACGGGTGAGGGCAGACCGCGGTCGCCCTGAACTAATGGCAGAATGGACAGTAGACCAGTTTCAAGGAGAGTCACCATGGCCAAAGACGCCACAGCTAACGCATCCACCCGGACCGCTTCGACAGAGCACCCGGAGAACTCCAAGCAGAGCCACGCCTCGATGCATGACGAGACCATCGGGCATGGCAATAGCCCCGCCGCATGGACCTGCGTCCTGATCATGTTGGCAGGCGCCGCCGTCTCGTCGTTCGCCTATGTTTTCGCCAGCACTGAAGGAAACTTCGACGCCGGCACGGTCCTGTTTTGGATTGGCATTGCAGTCATGGTGATCGGTCTCGCTGCCGGTTTCGTCATGAAGCGTGCAGGCTACGGCGTCGGCGGTTCGAAGCTGAAGGGCAAAGACGACTAGGTGAGCGTTCTCGACGACATCATTGCGGGCGTCCGTGAGGACCTCGCGCCGCGGGTTGCGGCGCGTCCGCTAGAGCACCTGCGCGACGACGCCGCGGCCGCCCCGGCACCCCGGGACGCCTACGCGGCCCTGAGCGGTGACGGCTCGGGGATCACCCTGATCGCGGAGGTGAAACGGCGCAGCCCCTCGAAGGGTGCGCTGGCGGACATTGCGGACCCGGCAGGACTGGCGGTCCGCTACGAAACCGGCGGGGCCGCCGTCGTCAGCGTCCTCACCGAACAACGCCGTTTTGGGGGGTCCCTCGCGGATCTCGACTCGGTGCGCGCCGCCGTCGACCTCCCCCTGTTGCGCAAGGACTTCACCGTTGACGAGTACCAAATCTGGGAGGCTCGTGCCCACGGAGCCGACCTGATCCTGCTGATCGTCGCGGCCCTCACTGACGAGGAACTTGCACGCTTCCTCGCGCTCACCCACGAGCTGGGGATGAACGCGCTGGTCGAAACCCATACGGACGTCGAGGTTGAACGGGCCGTTGCGGTGGGGGCCAAGATCATCGGGATCAACGTGCGCAACCTCAAGACGCTTGACATTGACCGGTCAGTCTTCGGGCCACTGGCCGGAGGAATCCCGGCGGGCACACTGATCGTCGCCGAGTCTGGCGTGCGGGACGTGGCCGACGTCGACCGGTTCGCCTCGGATGGGGCAGACGCCATCTTGGTTGGCGAGGCGCTGGTTCGCCACGACAACCCCGAAGACACCATCGCCGCGTTCCTCGACGCCGGCCGCAGCGCCCGACTGGCCGACCAGGACCAGCCGACCGCCTAACCACCGGTACGCAGCACACCACCACAACAGGACAGGCAAGCTCATGACCGATTCGCCACAGGCAGCCAACGCATCCACCGGGGTCACCACCGATACCGCCGACGCGTTCCTCGATCCGACGGCAAGCCTCCGCCACGCCCCAGGACCGTACTTCGGTGAGTACGGCGGCCGATGGATGCCCGAGTCCCTGATCGCTGCCCTGGATGAGCTGACCGACACCTTTGACAAGGCGAAGGCCGATCCCGAGTTCACCGCCCAGGTGGCCGAACTGAATCGCACCTATGCCGGCCGGCCGTCGCTGCTCACCGAGGCCAAGCGCTTCGCCGAGTATGCCGGGGGAGTCCGGATCTTCCTCAAGCGTGAAGACCTCAACCACACCGGATCCCACAAGATCAACAACGTGCTGGGTCAGGCTCTCCTCGCCAAGCGGATGGGTAAAACCCGGGTCATCGCCGAAACAGGTGCCGGTCAGCACGGCGTGGCCAGCGCCACCGCGGCGGCTTTGATGGGTCTCGAGTGCGTCGTCTACATGGGTGCCGAAGACTGCCGCCGTCAGGCGCTGAACGTTGCCCGGATGGAGCTGCTTGGCGCCACGGTGATCCCTGTGACCAGCGGGTCCCAGACGCTCAAGGACGCTATTAACGAGGCGTTGCGCGACTGGGTGGCCAACGTCGACACCACCCATTACCTCCTCGGCACCGCTGCCGGAGCGCACCCGTTCCCATCAATGGTGAGGTTCTTCCACGAAGTCATCGGTGAAGAAGCCCGAGAGCAGATGCTGGCGGAAACCGGCAAGCTGCCCGACGCCGTCTGCGCCTGCATCGGGGGCGGGTCCAACGCCATCGGCATGTTCCACGGGTTCCTGGACGACCCAGGGGTGGCCCTGTACGGCTTCGAGGCCGGCGGTGAGGGCGTCGAAACCGGCCGGCACGCCGCGACCATCACCCTCGGACGCCCGGGAGTGCTGCACGGCGCCCGCTCCTACCTGATGCAGGACGACGACGGCCAGACCATCGAGTCCCACTCCATCTCAGCCGGACTCGATTACCCTGGGGTGGGCCCCGAGCACGCGTACCTCGCCGACATTGGCCGGGTCAGCTACGAACCGATCACCGACGCCGAGGCCATGGACGCTTTCCGCGTGCTGTGCCGCAGCGAAGGAATCATCCCAGCCATCGAGACGGCCCACGCTCTGGCGGGTGCCATCAAGGTGGGCCAGCGGCTTGCCGCGGAGGGCGGGGATCCGTCCGAGAAGATTGTGCTGATCAACCTTTCAGGCCGGGGTGACAAGGACGTGGCTACCGCTGCCGAATACTTCGACCTGCTACCAGATGACAGCGCCGAAGCCGAAATCGGGAAAGACGGAGAACAGTTGTGACCACCCAGACCACGAGCAAAGCCGCCGCAGCGATCGACCGGGCACGCGACGCCGGACGCGCGGCCCTGATCGGCTACCTGCCTGCGGGCTTCCCCGACGTCCAGACCACCATTGATGCGGCGCTGGCAATGGCCAACAACGGCGTGGACCTGATCGAGATCGGCATCCCCTACTCCGACCCCGTCATGGACGGCCAGGTCATCCAGGACGCGACAGTGCAGGCCCTCAAGAACGGGTTCACCGTCGAGCGGATCTTCGACATTGTCGAGGGCATCACCTCCCAGACTGACGCGGCCGTGCTGGTCATGACCTACTGGAACCCAGTGATGCAGCTGGGTGTCCGCGAATTTGCCCGGCGCCTGCACGAAGCCGGTGGGGCGGGACTGATCACCCCCGACCTCATCCCTGATGAGGCCGGAGCGTGGATTGCAGCCTCCGACGAGTTCGGCCTGGACCGGATCTTCCTCGTGGCACCCTCAACCAGTCCCGAACGCATGGAGCGCACGGTCAAGGCGAGCCGCGGGTTCGTCTACGCCGTGTCGATCATGGGCATCACCGGCGCACGGACCGCAGTCAGCTCGGCGGCGCGCGCCGTCGTCGACGCCGCCCACGGCGCGGGTGCCGAACGCGCCTGCGTGGGCCTGGGAGTATCAACGGCCGCACAGGTCAAGGAAATCGCCGCCTATGCGGACGGGGTGATCGTGGGCACCGCCCTCGTTGCTGCCCTGCGCGACGGTGGCGTCGAGGCACTCTCGGAATTGACCAAGGATCTCAGTAGCGGAACGGGAAAGAGCTAACCCATGGGTATCGTGAGCACCATCGGGGCGCTTCCCCTCAGTATTCCGAGCCCGCCAGCCGAGTGGGCATCCTTCAGCCTTGGGCCGCTGACGCTCTACACCTACGCCCTATGCATCCTGGCCGGTATTGTTCTGGCACTGATGCTGACCGTTTCCCGCTGGAAGCGGTATGGCGGGAACCCTGACGTCATCTGGGACGTGGCCATCTGGGCCATCCCCTTCGGCATCCTTGGTGGACGGCTTTATCACGTGTTCTCCTCACCGGACGCCTACTTCGGACCGGATGGTGACCTCTCCCGCATCCCACGGATCTGGGAGGGCGGGCTGGGCATCTGGGGCGCCATCGCCCTGGGCGCCGTCGGTGCCTGGATCGGATGCCGCAGGTCGGGGGTCCGGCTCAGTGCGTTCGCGGACGCCGCCGCACCGGGAATCCTGCTGGCGCAGGCGGTCGGACGGTTGGGGAACTGGTTCAACCAGGAGCTCTTCGGCGCGCCCACCACGCTGCCCTGGGGCCTGGAAATCGACCCCGAGAACGCCAACTTCCCGGACGGCATGGCAGCCGACACGCTGTTCCACCCCACCTTCCTGTACGAAATGCTGTGGAATCTCGCCGGCGTCGCCCTCCTGCTGCTTCTTGACAAGCGCTTCGGCCTTCGCGGTGGCATGATGTTCTGGGCCTACGCCGCCTACTACACCGCCGGTCGGGTCTGGATCGAGGCCCTCAGGATTGACGACGCCGAGCTGGTCACCTTCTTCGGTGTCACCCAGCGCCTCAATGTGTGGACCAGCATCCTGGTCCTGATCGGCGCGATCGCTGTCCTGATCTATCTTGGGGTCAAGCGTAAAAGCACCGGCACCCAGTCGCTGTACCTTCCCGGGCGGGAACCAGCGGTCACCGACGAAACAGACGCCGACGGTGGGATCCACTCCCACCATGCGGACACAGAGGAAACGAATTCCACTACCCGTGGTAATCTCGTCGAAACAAACGGCAGCAAGGAAAACCTTCCCGAGACGGAAGTCACTCCTGACACGCCAAGGGAGAACGATTCCCGCCCCTAGCGTCCAGGGCCACCGCCCACCATGGACACCGCCACAGAGACGTGGCCCCGGCGCGCCGCAGACCACCCCTCGGGCGGAGTGCCGGTTATGGTCGGGCACACCAGTGCCCGTTTGTTCTGCAATCGTTGTCCCAGAAACCTCCGGAAAACGTCAGCCAAGCCATAGAATCTTGAATAAGTTCGTGTAGTGCGCAGCTCACGAAGCTGCAGACCTGGGGCCAAGGCCGTCCCCTCCCGACGCTCCATTCTGGGGGAAGGACTCTACCTATGAATGCTCCCATTTCCGGCAACTCCGCAGCCGGCAACTCCACAGCTGAGAACTCGGCGGCAAATGTATCGGCCGAGCACCAGCAGCACCCGTCAATCGTCGACGAGGTTGCCCCGGAGGCAACCGGCCCCGACGTCACCAGCCCTGGCGTCGAATCTCCCTTCGAGAGGTTCGCCAACATCCCCGAGGCCAAGGGTCTGTATAACCCGGAGAACGAGAAGGACGCCTGCGGCCTTGCCGTGATCGCTACCCTCCGCGGCGAACCCGGCCACGACATCGTCGACCATGCGTTGACCGCGCTCCGCAACCTGGAACACCGGGGTGCGGTAGGCGCCGACGAGGGAACGGGCGACGGCGCAGGCCTCCTCACCCAGGTGCCCGACGAGTTCTTCAGGGCCGTCGTCGACTTCGACCTCCCACCCGCCGGGCAGTACGCCGTCGGGACCGCTTTCCTCCCCGCCGCAGGCCGTGAGGAAGAAACCGCCCGTGCCGGGCTGGAAGCGATTGCCGAGTCCGAGGGACTCACCGTCCTCGGCTGGCGGGACGTGCCGATCCAGGCCGATCTGGTCGGCGCCATGGCCCGCGCCTGCATGCCCCATTTTGTGCAGCTCTTCCTGTCACCAGCCGGTGACACTGCAGACGCCGTCGATATTGATGCCCTGGCGTTCCGGGTCCGTAAGCGCGCCCAGAACAAGCTCGGCGTCTACTTCCCCTCGCTGTCCTCGAAGACCATGGTCTACAAGGGCATGCTGACCACCGCGCAGTTGGAACCGTTCTACCCCGACCTGTCCGACCCGCGGTTCAAGACCAAGCTGGGCATTGTCCACTCCCGGTTCTCCACCAACACCTTCCCGTCCTGGCCGCTGGCCCAGCCGTTCAGGACCATCGCCCACAACGGCGAGATCAACACGGTCAAGGGCAACCGGAACTGGATGCGCGCCCGCCAGTCGCAGCTCTCCCACAGCCTGCTCGGCGATGATCCGGAAGAGCTGTTCCCCATCTGCACGCCCGGGGCGTCGGATTCGGCGTCGTTCGATGAGGTCGCCGAACTGCTGATGCTCTCCGGCCGGCCCATCACCCACGCCATCATGATGATGATCCCGGAGGCGTGGGAAAACCACTCCACCATGGATCCGGCCCGCCGTGCGTTCTACCAGTACCACTCGATGCTGATGGAGCCGTGGGACGGCCCAGCCGCAGTGTCCTTCACAGACGGCACTCTCGTCGGCGCGGTCCTGGACCGCAACGGACTACGCCCCGCCCGCTACTGGGTGATGGAGGACGGGTTGGTGGTGCTCGCCTCAGAGGTGGGTGTCATCGACATCGAACCGTCCAAGGTGGTGCACAAGGGCAGGGTGTCCCCGGGCAAGATGTTCCTCGTTGACACCGAGGAAGGCCGCGTCATCGAGGACCAGGAGATCAAGGCCGAAATCGCCTCCGCCAACCCCTGGGGTGAATGGGTCAAAGACAACCTGCTGCACCTGAAGGACCTCCCCGAACGGGAGCACGTCCTGCACACCAAGGCGTCCATCAACCGGCGCCAGCGCACCTTCGGCTATACGCAGGAAGAACTACGCATCCTGATCGGCCCGATGGCGAAGGCCGGCGCGGAACCGCTGGGCGCGATGGGATCCGACACCCCGGTGGCAGTGCTGTCCAAGCGCCCCCGGCTGCTCTTCGACTACTTTGTGCAGTCCTTCGCTCAGGTCACGAACCCGCCGCTGGACTCCATCCGTGAGGAACTGGTGACCTCACTGCGGGCCTCCATCGGCCCGAACGGCAACCTGCTCTCCACCAAACAGGTGCACTCCCGCCAGGTGGGGCTCAGCTTCCCGGTCATCAACAACGACGAGCTGGCGAAGATCGCCAATCTCTCCAACGACGACGGCGAACGCATCGCCATGAAGGTGCGCGGCCTGTACCGGCCCGACGGCGGGGAAGCCTCCCTGCGGGCGCGGCTCACCGAGATCTGTGAGCAGGTCTCCAGCGCCATCAACCGGGGCATCCAGTACGTGGTGCTCTCGGACCGTGACTCGAACGCGCAGTGGGCGCCGATCCCGTCGCTGCTGCTCACCAGCGCTGTCCACCATCACCTCCTGAAGAGCGCAAACCGGACCAAGACCTCCCTCGTGGTCGAAGCCGGCGATGTGCGCGAAGTACATCACGTAGCAGCGCTGATCGGCTACGGGTCTTCAGCGATCAACCCTTACCTGGCGATGGAGAGCTGTGAGGAGCTGGTTCGCAACGGTGACGTCACCGGTGTCACCGCCGAGCAGGCCGTCGCGAACCTGATCAAGGGGCTCGGCAAGGGCGTCCTGAAGATCATGTCCAAGATGGGCATCTCCACCGTGGGTTCCTACTGCGGCGCGCAGACGTTCGAAGCGCTGGGCCTCGGTCAGGAACTGGTCGACGAATACTTCCACGGCACCCAGACGCAACTCGGCGGCGTCGGCCTGGACGTGCTGGCGGCCGAAACGGCTGCCCGGCATGCCAGCGCGTACCCCGAGGATGGCATCGACGATCCGCACCAGAGCCTGGACAATGGCGGCGAATACCAGTGGCGCCGCGACGGCCCACCGCATCTGTTCAATCCCGAAACAGTGTTCCGGCTGCAGCATGCCACCCGGGAGCGGCGCTACGACATCTTCAAGGCGTACACCCGCGGCGTCGATGACCAGTCCAAGGAACTGATGACCCTGCGTGGGCTCCTCCAGTTCAAGGAGGGGGTGCGCGAACCGATCTCCATCGACGAGGTGGAACCGGTCTCCTGCATCGTCAAACGATTCTCCACCGGTGCCATGAGCTACGGGTCCATCTCCCAGGAAGCCCACGAGACGCTGGCCATCGCCATGAACCGGTTGGGCGGCAAGTCCAACACCGGTGAAGGCGGCGAAGATGTTGACCGGTTGCTCGATCCGGAGCGTCGTTCTGCCATCAAGCAGGTTGCCTCGGGCCGGTTCGGTGTCACCAGCCTCTACCTGACCAACGCCCAGGACATCCAGATCAAAATGGCGCAGGGTGCCAAGCCCGGCGAGGGCGGTCAGCTGATGAGCCAGAAGGTCTACCCCTGGGTAGCCCGGACCCGGCACTCAACCCCGGGGGTGGCGTTGATTTCGCCACCGCCGCACCACGACATCTACTCGATCGAGGATCTTGCCCAGCTGATCTACGACCTCAAGCGGTCCAATCCATCGGCCCGGGTGCACGTCAAGCTGGTCTCCGAAGTGGGGATCGGCACCGTCGCGGCGGGCGTGACCAAGGCCAAGGCCGACGTCGTCCTCATCTCCGGGCACGACGGCGGCACCGGTGCCAGCCCACTGAACTCCCTCAAGCACGCCGGGGTTCCGTGGGAGTTGGGCCTCGCGGAAACGCAGCAGACCCTGATGCTCAACGGGCTCCGCGACCGCGTGGTGGTCCAGGTGGACGGTCAGCTGAAGACCGGGCGCGACGTCGTCATCGCAGCCCTGTTGGGGGGCGAGGAGTTCGGTTTCGCCACCGCCCCGCTGGTTGTCTCCGGCTGCATCATGATGCGCGTCTGCCACCTGGACACGTGTCCTGTGGGCGTAGCCACCCAGAACCCCGAACTGCGGTCCCGGTTCACCGGCAAGCCGGAGTTTGTGGTCAACTTCTTCGAGTTCCTCGCCGAGGAGGTCAGGGAAATCCTCGCCAGCCTGGGCTACAGGAGCATTGAAGAGGCGATCGGCCACAGCGAATCACTCGATGCCCGCAAGGCCATCAACCATTGGAAAGCCGATGGGCTGGATCTGGATCCGATCCTGCGCGGCAACGAGTTCGGCGACGACGCTCCGATGCGCAATATGACCACCCAGAACCACGAGCTGGATCAGCACTTCGACCGGAAGCTCATCGAGATGAGCGCGGACGCACTGGAGAACCGTGCGCCGGTGAAGATCTCGGTTGACGTGGTCAACACCGACCGGTCGGTGGGCACCATGCTGGGACACGAGGTGACCCGACGGTTCGGTATCGAGACGCTGGCCACCGACACCATCGACGTGACGCTCACCGGGCAGGCCGGCCAATCGCTGGGAGCATTCCTGCCAGCGGGGATCACGCTGCGGTTGTTCGGCGACTCGAATGACTACGTGGGTAAGGGCCTCTCCGGCGGCCGGGTGATTGTTCGGCCCGACCGCTCCAACGTGTTCGCAGCCGACCGCAACGTGATCGCCGGCAACGTGATCGGCTACGGGGCAACCAGCGGCGAAATCTTCCTCAGAGGGCAGGTAGGGGAGCGCTTCCTGGTGCGCAACTCGGGTGCCACGGCGGTTGTCGAAGGAATCGGCGACCACGGGTGCGAGTACATGACCGGCGGGCAGACCCTGATCCTCGGTCGGACCGGCCGCAACTTCGGGGCGGGGATGTCCGGTGGTACCGCCTACGTGCTGGACCTGAACCGGCGGCGCATGAACATCCAGAGCCTTGAGAACGGCGAACTTCAACTCGTTGATCTCGACGCCGAGGATATCGAAATAGTGCGTCAGCTGATGATCAAGCATGTGGAAGAGACCGAATCGAACCTCGCAACGCACCTGCTGGAGAATTTCGATGACACGATCGCCCGACTGACCAAGGTGCTGCCGCGTGACTACGCAGCGGTCCTTGACGCGCGGGCGGCGGCCATCGAAGATGGGCTCGATCCCGACGGTGAAGAAGCTTGGACCCGAATCTTGGAGGTAACCGGTGGGTGATCCACGCGGATTCATGAAGGTACGCGAACGCCAGACCCAACCCCGCAGGCCTGTGCCAGTGCGGATTATGGACTGGAAAGAGGTTTATGAGGCGCAGGAAAAGGGTGTCCTCAAAGCCCAGGCCGGACGGTGCATGGACTGCGGTATCCCGTTCTGCCACCAGGGCTGCCCGCTGGGCAACCTGATCCCGGAATGGAATGACCTCACGTACCGTGACAAAGGCAGGGAAGCGATTGAGCGGCTGCACGCCACCAACAACTTCCCCGAGTTCACCGGCCGGCTGTGTCCGGCCCCGTGTGAGGCGTCCTGCGTGCTCGGAATCAACCAGCCGCCTGTGACGATCAAGCAGGTGGAGGTGTCAATCATCGATGAGGCCTTCGCCGAGGGCTGGGTCGAGGCACACCCACCGGAGCGGCTCACCGACCGGACCATCGCCGTCGTCGGCTCAGGCCCGGCCGGCCTTGCCGTGGCGCAGCAGCTGACCCGGACCGGTCACACGGTCGCGGTCTACGAGCGTGACGACAAGATCGGTGGGCTCCTGCGCTACGGGATCCCCGACTTCAAAATGGAAAAGCACCATCTGGAACGGCGCCTTGAGCAGATGCGCGCCGAGGGCACCCGGTTCAGGACCGGTGTCGAGGTGGGCCGGGACATCAGTTGGGACCAGCTGCGGCGCCGCTACGACGCCGTCGTGGTGGCCACCGGTGCCACCATCCCGCGTGACCTGCCCATCCCTGGCCGGGAACTTGAGGGCGTCCACTTCGCGATGGACTACCTGGTGCAGGCCAATCGGGTGAGCGCCGGCGGCGTCGTCGAACAGCAGATCGACGCCGAAGGCAAGCACGTGGTCATCCTCGGTGGCGGTGACACCGGTGCGGATTGCCTGGGTACCGCGCACCGTCAGCGCGCAGCATCGGTGACGACGCTGGCAATCGGTCAACAGCCTCCGGCGGACCGCGCCGCGCACCAGCCGTGGCCAACGTTCCCGACCCTGTTCGAGGTTGCCAGCGCGCATGAAGAAGGTGGCGAGCGGACCTACCTCGCGTCCACCGTCGAATTTGTCGGCGAGAACGGCAAGCTGACGGCTATTCGCGTTGCCGAGACGGAGTTCGTGGAGGGACGCCGGGTGCCGAAGGCTGGCACCGAACGAAACATCCCGGCGGACCTGGTGTTCCTGTCACTCGGATTCACCGGACCCGAACCGGCCGGTATCACCGAGCAGGTGCAGGCCGAGTTCGACGAACACGGCAATATTGGCCGGGACGGTTACTACATGACCAACACTCCCGGGATCTTCGCGGCAGGCGATGCCGGCCGCGGACAGTCATTGATCGTCTGGGCCATCGCGGAGGGGCGCGCTTGCGCCGCGGCAGTGGATCAGTGGCTGATGGGGAAGACCAAACTGCCGGCACCGGTGGCTCCCACCGACCGAGCCATGGCAGTGCTCTGAGTGCACGAAGTCGCGAGCAGGCCGCCGCGCACCCAACATCATCTACTACAAGACGACTAGGCTAGGTTTCATGAGACGCGCAAAAATTGTTGCAACATTCGGCCCCGCAATCGCGAGCTATGAGAACACGGTGGCGGTGTTGAAAGCCGGTGTTGACGTTGCCCGGATGAACATGAGCCACGGCGATCACACGGTGCATAACCAGACCTACGAGTATGTGCGGCAGGCTTCGGAAGAGCTGGGCCGTCCGGTGGCGATCTTCGCCGACCTCCAGGGGCCGAAGATCCGCCTTGGTCGATTTGTTGATGGCCCGCATGTACTCGCTCCCGGCGACACCTTCACCATCACCACCGAGGACGTCGAGGGCACGCAGGACATTTGCTCCACTACCCACCTCGGCCTGCCCAACGACGTCAATGTGGGCGACACCCTGCTCATCGACGACGGCAAGGTTGCCATGCGCGCAACTCAGGTCGACGGCACGAAGGTTGTTGCTGTCGTCACCGTCGGCGGCGCTGTATCAAACAACAAGGGCATCAACCTTCCCGGTGTCGCGGTGAGTGTGCCTGCGATGAGCGACAAGGATGAGGCCGACCTGCGGTGGGCCATCCAGCGTGGCGTCGACATGGTGGCACTGTCATTCGTGCGGAACGCGTCCGACGTCGTCCGCGTTCACGAAATTATGGACGAAGAGGGACGCCGGGTTCCGGTCATTGCGAAGATCGAAAAGCCCCAGGCGGTGGACGCTATCGAGGAGATCATCGACGCGTTTGACGCCATCATGGTGGCGCGCGGCGATTTGGGCGTGGAGCTGCCCCTCGAAGAGGTACCGATTGTGCAGAAGCGGGCCATCGAGCTCGCCCGTCGTTGGGCCAAACCGGTAATCGTGGCGACCCAGGTGCTCGAGTCAATGATTGACAACCCGCGGCCCACGCGCGCTGAGGCGTCTGACTGTGCCAACGCAGTACTCGACGGAGCCGACGCCGTCATGCTCTCGGGCGAAACCAGTGTGGGCAAGTACCCCATGGAGACCGTCCAGACGATGGCGAACATCATCGAGTCGACCGAGAAGCACGGTCTGGACCGGGTACCTCCACTGGGTAGCAAGCCCAAAACCCGTGGCGGTGCGATTACCCGTGCGGCGGTGGAGATCGCCGACCAGCTGGACGCGAAGTACATCTGTACCTTTACCCAATCGGGTGACTCGGCACGTCGCTTGTCGCGCCTGCGGCCTACCAAGCCGGTATTCGCTTTCACCCCGGTTCAGTCAACGCTGAACTCGATGGCGATGATCTGGGGTATCCAGCCGATGCTCGTGGAGTTCGTTGAGCACACCGACCAGATGACCGCCCAGGTGGATCGGGTGCTGTTGGAGCAGGGTCTCGTGGAGCCGGATGACCTGGTGGTCATTGCTGCCGGGTCGCCTCCGGGGCAGGCAGGCTCGACCAACTCCATCAAGGTGCATAAGGTCGGCGACATTGCGGACGCCGGACAGCTCCCTAACGGTTACACTCCGAACAAGGAGAAGGTCGGTCCGTGGCCGGTCAAGAACAAGCTCAAATAGGCTTGTAGGTAAGTCAGCAGGCACAAACCGGCTGCCGCGGCACAGATACGTGCTGCGGCAGCCGGTTTTTTGTGTCTACGCAGCTTTGTGCTGCCGGGGGCGCTGCTAGGTGTTTAGTTGACCTGGTTGATGATGGTTTCGGCGACCTCGCGCATACTGAGGCGACGGTCCATCGAGGTCTTCTGGATCCAGCGGAAAGCCTCGGGCTCGGTGAGGCCCATCTTGGTGGTGAGTAGGCTCTTGGCGCGCTCCACGAGCTTGCGGGTGGCAAACTGTTCCTGCAGGTCCGAGACCTCATTTTCCAGTGCCTTGATCTCTTCGTGGCGGGAGAGGGCAATCTCGATGGCCGGGATCAGATCGGCTGGCGTGAACGGCTTGACCACGTAGGCCATGGCACCGGCGTCGCGTGCCCGCTCAACCAATTCCTTTTGGCTGAAGGCGGTCAGGAGAACGACGGGCGCGATGCGCGCCTTGACGATCTGTTCGGCTGCAGTGATGCCATCCATGACAGGCATCTTCACGTCCATCAGCACCAGATCGGGCTTGTGCTCCTTGGCCAGTTGGACGGCCTTTTCGCCGTTGTCAGCTTCGGCGACGACGTCGTATCCTTCGCCACGGAGGATCTCCACGATGTCCAGACGGATGAGAGTTTCATCTTCGGCAACAATCACGCGCCGCGCAACACCCGAGACGGTCGACTCGTTGGATTCAGACACAGGAGGCTCCTTGTTCAATCAATCAGATTTGCCCGGCAGGGCAGTGCCTTGCCGGTTCACTAAAACAGCCTATCGGCATGTAGAGTAGTTTCGCGCACTGACGAAGACTTGAGTAGGTCATTTCATATCAGTCAGGGCGCATGTTGGCCCGAATGGCGGAATTGGCAGACGCGCTGCACTCAAAATGCAGTATCGAAAGATGTGTGGGTTCAAGTCCCACTTCGGGCACAGTGTTTCCCCTAGTCAGAGGGGTATTAGGCAGGTAAGTGTGCACAAAATCTCGTAATCTGTGCACACGAAGCCTAAAATTGAGTGCATGGCGAGCATCTGGGCGCGTAGAAAGTCGGACGGATCTCAGTCGTTCACGGTTCGCTGGCGGAATCCCAAGACTCGGAAACAAGAGGCGATCAGCTTCGCTACTTCGACGGAAGCCGAGACTCTGAAGCGCTTGCTCGATGCGAACGACCAGTCCTTCGCTATCGCTCAGCACGCAATGGTAAAGAACCAAACGAGGGCGCCTTCTGTAGCGGCTGTAATTCAGGAACACATCGACCTGCTCGTTAGGCCGTCCGTAGGAACGGTACATACCTACCAAACGATGTTGAACCTACATATCGCGAATGTCATTGGACATATACCAGTCGACAAGCTGGATTATCGGCACCTCACCTACTGGATTAAAGCGATGCAAAAAAAGGGCAGATCTCCCAAGACGATCAGGAACAATCACGGTCTGATCTTTGCTTCGATGGAAACGGCCATCATGTTGGGATATCGGAGTGACAATCCCTGCCGGGGAGTCCAACTACCGACGGGCGAGAAGGCAGAGGATGAAGCTCGGTTTCTGACTCACTCCGAGTTTGGACTGATCCTTGAGTGCATGGGGGAGCGGTACAAAGCCTTCACCGAGTTCCTGGTGATGACCGGAACTCGTTTTGGTGAAGCCACTGCAGCGTCTGTGGCTGACGTCGATCTCATGTCAAAGCCCGCCACCATAAGAATCAATAAGGCGTGGAAGCGCGGTGCCGGGTCGCAGTACTACATCGGTGCTACAAAGACCGGCGCCGGAAAGAGGACCGTTTCGTTGAATCCTCAGCTCGTCGATGTACTAATACCGTTGGTAGCGAGCCGCCAGGGAAGCGAACTCCTCTTCACGACCCCAAAGGGCGAGAGAATTATGCATGGACTGTTCTGGCGCCATTATTGGCTGCCTGCGGTGAAAGCAGCTCAGTCTCAGGGGTTGAAGAAGACGCCACGCGTCCACGATCTACGCCATACACACGCCTCTTGGCTAATACAGGATGGTGTATCACTCTTTATTGTTTCGAGACGGCTCGGCCACGCCTCTACCCGGACGACCGAGCAGGTATACGGTCACCTAATGCCTCAGGCACTGCAAGATTCTGCTGATGCTGTGGAGCGGTCCGCCGTCATTTGGCGCGAATGGCGAGTCGGCTCTGCTTGAACTAGGAGGTCTTTTGACGGGCCCTCGTCCCGATGACTCGGATAGGTTGTCGGGGCTGCCCTGCGGAACGGACTTCGCGCAGCTCAGCGATCTGCCTCAAGTGTGATGATGTGAAGACCACTTTCCCCTTCCCCCAGACGGTGTGGGGGAACTCGCCCTTCACCACACCGGCCCGGAGCCACGCTTCTGAACACTTTAGGACCGCGGCCGCCTCCGCTGGTTCAAAGAATTTTAGCTTCATGTTCCTCGCCGAACCCTCTCCTGGTTTCTGAACGGTAAATGGCGCCTCGCTGGCGATAGTTCTAATTCATTGGCGGCAACGTTGTGTGCGGCATGACAGAACCGGGAAAGGTCCGTGAAGGGCTCTTCAGAATGGGGAGTGTAGTCGGGTTGGCGCGTCGGTCCTGCGAACGGGGTCGGGATCTGCCCGCCTTCTACGGTTCCAGTCTTGCCGACAACCAAGACTCAAAGTCCTCGCGGCTGATCCTCAGATGCTTACCAATCCGGTGAGCTTTTAGTCCGACGTGTTTCACCCGCCCCTGATAGAACGTCTGTTCGGAGATCTGGAGTTGAGCGCAGATCTCTTTTGGCGTGAGCCACTGTTGTTGGGCCGAACCCCGCCCGTCGCTGAGTTCAGGCGTGGTGGTCATTAGAGATTCTCCTGTGTGTCGGCATTGCTGCCGGTGGTGTTCTTAGTTTATGGACGCCAGTAGACCCGGCGGCATGACTTCGTGGCAATGACCAGGGTCTCCTTGCGCCGATGCGGGCGTCGCTACTTCCTGGGGAGTTCCACCTAAGGCTTGACCTCAAGAGCGAAGGTCGTGGCGATGGCTTCAATTTCTTGCAGTACTTGATCCGGGTGTGCAGTAAATCTGGCGGCTGCGTTGCGTTCCACAAGACCAGCACAACATAGCAGTGCTAAGTGCTGACGAATGGCTGGTGGAGACACTCCGAGTGCGGATCCGACTTCGCTGCAGGTTGAGGGGCCGTTTGTCAGC
The DNA here is from genome assembly GCF_054511195.1 of Arthrobacter sp. Sr33. Classification (NCBI taxonomy): domain Bacteria; kingdom Bacillati; phylum Actinomycetota; class Actinomycetes; order Micrococcales; family Micrococcaceae; genus Arthrobacter; species Arthrobacter sp. Sr33. Next base: position 125,946 of record NZ_JBTNDD010000006.1, read on the forward strand.
AGGAAGCGGATAATTCGGCTTCGCGTTCGGTTCATCAAGATGCTCGTCATGAAGGCCACAACCTGAGGAGTGATTACGAGTGCTTGTGTAGACGGGTCTACACAAGCAGGGTACTCCCGGTTGAGGTCAAGTTGGAAGAGGCTCACTTCGTAAATATCGTGGAACCGCCCGCGTCCCGAAGCCTGGCACTGCGTCAGTCGTCGCACCTTAAACTGGTGTCCTATTTGGACCATCGGATCGAGCAGTTGATTGCCGCGCGGGATGACTCGGGCAATACTGGGGCGAAGGGGATTCGTAGCACCTGGGCGGACTCTCGTCCCCGATCTGATGAAAGGGTGGGCAGCGAGGATGGACGAAACGGGACCAAATGATGGGTTGTCTTCCCAAGCCCAGCTGGCTCGTCGTCTGAACCTGTTGCTCGACGTCGTGGTCGCTGAACGTGGGAAGCCCGTGACGTTCCGCGAGGTTCAGGCCGAACTCGAGGGTAGAGGCATCAAGTTGTCCCGCGCGCGCTGGTTTTATATGAAAGAGGGGACTGGGCGTCTGGTCAGCGATCCGGTGCTGTTGGGCGGGTTATGCGACATCTTCAACGTTGACCCCTCATACCTGACCGGCGATGACGCCGAATTGCCCGAACGGATCGATTCGCAGCTCGAGTTTGTGAAGTCCCTCCGTGCGGCAAGGGTGAAGTCCTTCGCGGCGCGGACGCTGGGCGATGTTTCGCCAGAAACGCTAAGGGTCATCTCTGAATACCTCAACAGGGACATCGGTCGCCATCCTGGAGCGGAAGAGGCTGCAACTAATCCTCCAGCAGATACTGAAGATGAGCCGCCAGTAACTTCTTGATCCGTTCAGGGTTGGCTGAATAACGCGGCGAGCGTCCATGCCGTCGGCCAGGATCAAGGTCCACCGCGATGGCGCCTGTCTCCTCAAGGGCTAGCAGGTGCTTGGCCACGCTCGGCTCACCGGCGCTCACTGCCGCCACAATGTCACCACGGGTCGCCGGACCGTGCGCGGAAAGGTAGCGGAGGATCTCGTTGCGTGATCTGTTGCCAAATGTCGCTACGGCGGCTTCGACGTCGTTGGACCAGGCTTCGTCGTGCGGCTGCGTAATCCTGGGCATGGAACCATTCTTACCGAACGAACCCCAAAAAGTAAGACTGGCAGTCTTGACAATACTTTAAGTAGCTTTGACAATAGTTTTCATAGCCTTAATGTAGTCGTGGTTGACGCTGATTGTTCCAGCCACACCTGAGGCGCCGGCTGTGCCGACGCCGGCCTTATTGGAGTCGTTTAGTCAAAGCGGTGAAGACCATGCGCGTCGAATACAGGGCGAACCAAGCCCAACAAGATCAAGCAAGTGCAGAAACCATCGATGTCTCATTTCGTCGCGTGCCAGAGCAGGCCGCGGTTTCAGTCCCGGTGGATCAAATCATGATCGCCGTCGACGGTGTGCAGAGATACGTGGTTTCGCATCTCGCCCGGATCGGTAGGTCCTGCGACGTGGACGACGTCATGCAGGACATCCGTGTTGCGGTGTGGGATGGGGTGACCCGGGGTCATTACCGTCAGCTCCCCGGCATTCCCTTCGGCGCCTGGGTTCAGGGGGTGGGTGCGAACGTGTGCGCCGCGCACGTCCGTCGAGAGCTGCGCCATCAGACGCTCCCGCTGCTCACGGATCCCGGGATTGACGGGCCCGCGTCGTTCGATGCACTGGCGGTGTTGGGCATGGACCGGAACGGAGGTCAAAGTGCCGAGAAGGTCATTGACCAGCAGTGGGCACGAATGATCATTCAACTGACCGGGGCCAGCGTGCCAGCGGGCGTCTGGAATCTTGCCGTCGAGAGCCTCACCGGGCCCCGGCAGTACGGTCCGCCGTCGCCGCAAGACCGCCGTCGCTGGCACGCGGTGACCGTGGTGCGCCAGACGGCGAAAACCGTTCAAAATGCATTAAACGTTGATCATGCGGCCATCCGCAACATCGGAGACGTGTCTCGGCACGCAGCAGACTGTCTGCCCACACCGGTGCTCCGCAGAACTGCCGAAACTGTCGTTCGACCAGGACTCCGAGGACCTGAACGAAAGAGGGCCCTGGAAGCATTGGCCACCCAGCTGGGCGTCACCGAGCGCTATATTGCTGTTCAGATCGGCTTCGCGCGCCGACTGTATCAAACGGCATGGAAAATCCTCCAAGCCGGGACACTGACTGCCTACTGAATCATGTGGTGGAGCCGGGCTTCCGCCATGAACAGGCAGGAAGGAGGCCCCGATGTCCGTACTGCGGAGAAACTCGCAGCCTGGCTCCAACAGCCGGCGTTTCTGGTGGATCGCTGCAATTGTGCTCCTAAGCGTCTTCACGGCGCTCACTGCTTTCATGCGGCCGGCGGCCACGCCCGCATCGGCTCCAGTTCCACCGTCGTCGACGATGCCCAGCACGCAGAGGCCGGCGACTGCTTCCCCCGGGACGCCAGCACCAACTCCGACGGTGGTTCCCGACGTGGTGAACCCCGAGGCAGACGGCGCGCCTCGCACAGCTGACTTCCGTGAGCTCGCCGCCGCGGCAGCGACGGCGATCTACAGCTGGGACACGCGAGAGTCGTCCTACTCGGAGGTCTACTCACACCTCCGTGACTGGTGGAATGTGCTGCCGGACGGATCCAATCCACTGGGAGTCCTGGTGCAGGAGTTCGAAGCGACCGGGATCAACGCAGGAAGCTATACGACTCTGGCTGATCAGCAGGCATACCGTTCGGCCGCGGTTGAATCCCTGCGTTGTGACAGCGAACTGGCCAAGGTTCGGGAGCGGCCAGCGCCATGGGAGGGCCTGCATGTGTGCACAGTCTCGCTCAGGGTTCTGGATCAATCGGCTTCGAGCACCAACACCTACACCGCACCTGTCAGCGTCATGGTGAACTGCCCGCCCGCTGTGACAGCCCCGCCGGATCATTGCGTCATGGTCGGCTTCTATGCCGCACCGAGCAGAATCGTCTATTGATGCCGGCCGCCATGGTGTTTGCGGGGTTGGTCAAGCGTCGGGCCCTTCTGCGGGTTTCGCTGGCAGTGGCCTCAATCTTGATCCTTACGGGCGCCTTCGCATTTAGTGCGGCCGTGGCGGTGCTCGGCGCGAGCGCGGCTGATACCTCGGCTGAGACCTCCGATGTCTGCTCGGAAAGCGGCGGGGCCAGCGAGCCAGCCGCCAGCGGATCCCGCGCTTCGCGTATCCGCCCAAGCACCCCGGGTGAGGTCAATGTGACCGACAGGCAAATGGCGGTCGCGGGGGACTACGTCTCCATTGGCCAGCAATTGGGGGTACCCCGAGAGGGTCAGATTATCGCAATCATGATGGCCCTGCAGGAATCCAGCCTCCGGGTCCTTGCCAACGTGAACGTACCTGCCTCGCTCAAGTACCCGCATGACGGCGTCGGCAGCGATCACGATTCCCTCGGCACCGCCCAGCAACGTCCGGCGGCCGGTTGGGGGACTGTTGAACAGCTGATGGATCCCAAGTACAACGTGCGAGCCTTTTACGGCGGACCGGGTGGCCCTAACCGCGGAAGCCCGCCGGGGTTGTTGGACATCCGAGGTTGGCAGTCAATGAACAAAGGCCAGGCTGCGCAGGCTGTTCAGGTGTCGGCCTTTCCAGAGCTATACGCGCGGTGGGAGGCTGAAGCGACGGCAATTGTAGAGGCGCTCGGGGGCGGAATCGGGTCCGCTGAATGCACCAGTCCGTCTAGGTCGGCAACAAGCGAGCCGGAGAACTTGAACCAAGTACGCAAGGACATTCTGCGTTTCACCCGACAGGGTGTCGGCGGAACGTACGTGTGGGGTGGGACGGCCTTCAAAGCGTGGGACTGCTCTGGCTACGTTCAATGGATTTACAAGCAGGCTGGAGTCAACCTTCCACGAGTTGAGCAATGGAGAGTAGGTACTCGGACTGAGACTCCCCAGCCAGGGGACCTCGTAGTCCAGAACGCGCAAGGGCCAAACAATTGGGGACACGTTGGCATTTATGCGGGGGACAGCATGATGTACAGCGCGTTGAACCCTGCGGTGGGTACGTTGCTGCATCCAATAGCTTGGAATACGGATACGGCATATTTTGACCTACTGCCGTGACCTGTCCTTGCGCCGAACCTAGCAACCCTAAATCGGATTCCGCGGCCGGGCATGAGAGGGAGTGTACGGAGTGGTGCGAAAGTGGGAGGGGCAGGCGTTGATTGTGTTGTCGGGGAGATGCTCGTGGATCTAAAGGCTCCCGAGGAGATCAACATCCCTGGATCAGGGACGCACTCCTCCAGTTGCTCGGCTACGTGGTCCTCGACCCCGAAAATTCGTTGGGCATCCGCAAGGTCGGCACCTTGCTTCCCAGACAGCCCACTTCGCGGCCTGGACTCTCGACGACGTTCTCCAAGAGGATGCGGGTGACGCTCTCTAGAGGCTCCGAGCCGGTTTGCCGTCCTGCTGACTAGTCCCGGGATAACTGCCCTGAGGGACGCCCTATCCTGACGGACTTTAATTGCCTAGGCCATGGTGCGGTCTTCTGCGCTGCACCCCGGGCCATGTCACCCAAGACACGCCGTCGGCCCTCGCGGCTGCAACGGTTTCGGCGAGCAGCATCCTGATCACACTCAGCCCAAGGAAGTAGACCGGTGGCGATCCGCCCCACGGTAACGTTGTGCCTGCGTCACCGACGCAGCAAATTGACTACACCTAATGCAGGCCCCTTGGGGCAGTAGCCAACTTCCATGTCCAATCGGGAGCACCTACCTCTTGAAACCACTGCGCGAAGTCTTACTATCGCAAGCCAGAATCAGTCGTGCTCAGGAAAACATCAACGAGTTCGCCCAACTCCTCGGTAAGTACCTTGAAGCCCGCCCATCACGACTACGAGTCGATATCGATGCCCACGGCCACGGGCCTATTCGGGTTGAACGCCGCGAACCCATACCTGACCAACTCTCCATTCTCCTGGGAGAGGCACTTCAAAACCTTCGCGCAGGCTTGGACAACTGCCTCTACGCCGTAGCGATCATTGACTCCGGAACCAACCCACCGCCAGGAGCTTCCCAACTTCAGTGGCCCATCGCCCTTTCACCCAAGGAGTGGACCGCGAACAAGAAACGACTTCAGCACCTATCTCCGCATCTCGTCGACGCCCTTCATCGAATCCAGCCCTTCCAGGCTGAGAACCCCGGGTGGAATTGCCTTCGCATCTTGCACGACCTTGCGCGCTTCGACCGACACCGCGTCGCCCACGAACTTGCGATAAGGCCGGAAAAAGTCCAAGGAACATACGACAAGACGACCATTTACGACCTCAAGATTATCGAAGGGCCCCTCGACGACGAGGGTATCGTGGTCACCTTCACTAAACTCGGACCCGAAGAGCTGACACCCGATATGCTCGACCTGCAGTTCGAGTTCGACGTTGATGTCAGGGACGTCGAAATGCCCCCACATATCGTTACAGGCAAACCCTCCCGCCCTTGGGGGTCGTTAGACAATCGTCTGAAGGCCATGTGCGTAGCAGTCGAACACTACGCTGACGGCCTGGTAAAGCTGGCCCGAAACCCTGAACTGGCGCGGGATGAGCAAGCGTAGCGGAATGCTCGGATCAGCCGGTACCGTGACCTGGAAAATGAGCTGCCACACCCGACCTACGAGTGTTTTTCCTGCGCAAGATCTGCTCGACTTTCGGCAACGAATCACCCTACTGACAGCAATTGACTTGGTCACCTAACCCAGTCGCTCGAAAGGCTAGGGGATGGGATGTCGAGAAGGGTAGCAGGTGGGTAACCCGCGTCGAGCATTTGTTCGCTCGGCGATAACCGGCACGCACGCGTTTGGGTTCGTCTAGGCAGTCTAAAAATGTTGGTCGGTACGATTACCGACCTGTGCATACGGGCACGTCATTGCGGCTATTTCCTGAGGAACTCGCCTCGTTGCAAGAAAGCTCGTCCGACTGTCAGATTAGCGTGAACGTTCGCCGGGTGGGTGGATGCCATTTCATCATTGCGACGTCGCACGATGGAAAAGAAAGTCCCTTGGGCCTTTCCTTCAATGACGGCACCATGAACGAGGAAGGGCTTGTTCTCCTCGGCTTGTGGGGGCACTTCGATCAGTATCAGATCTTCGTCGCCGTACGCTATTACTTCGACACGAAGGTCCTCGATCGGTGGGATTACCTTGGTGTCTAAGACCTGTACATACCTCCGGCGTATCCCCGGCTCACGGGGCAGGGGACTGACTTTGATGATTACGTCGCCACTGCCCCGGTTCTTAGTAGCCAACCCCAAAACTACGACTCCGCCCTCCGGTGCATTGGCAAACTGGGATACCCATTGGGAGAGGCGTATCCTGCCGACTTCCGTTGTGAGGTCAGCGTGCTGACTTTTGGCCTCAAGCCAATCGCCCTCGGGTTGCCCTAGTAACGCTTTGACGTGCCCACCTCGTATCAACTCCGCGACCGTTTCGCGGGTCACCTCTCCGGACGACGCCTCAATCAATGCTTTAATTTCCAGAGCATCGGCGTGCAGATCGGATAACGGGCGCGCGCGTGGGTTGAGTCCCAGCCTCACCGTAACCAGACAGTCATTTTCGGGGTAGAAGTCCGCGCGAATGTCCGCGAGTAAAAGGCGCTTTCTGTCCAGTAGTGGAGCGATCAGCGTTGCTACATCGAGGTCAGACTCAGAGTTGTAGCTGCTTGGAAGCGTTAGGAAACACTCTATTACCAGGTATATTTCTCCCTCATCAAAGGAGAAGCACACGCCGGAGACTGGTAGATCTGGGAGATCGCGAAGGTCGAAGTCTGAAGCCACCTGTCCCGCGCGGATAACCATATCGGAGGGCGCGTACTCCGGACCTAGGTTCTTCCGAAGTTTCCGGTACATCTGTCGCAGGTGAGTAGCGCTAATGCCGTCCAGGTCACTCCCCACTACATCTAGAGCGTCGTTCCTATCTCTGCGTTCAACACCATTCAGCAACCAGTAGTAGCCATCTTCGTCGGCGTGGATGTTGCCGCAGGTAAATCTCATGTCCTTAAGCACTGACCTTCGCGTCCCTCCAGCGCATTGTTGGCAGTCCTGGACGGCGAATCACCATGCGTTGCTTACGGCTCATAGACGAATCTTACGGACTCAACCATCGCTCTGTGGACGCCGCCTTACTTGCCGGCTTGCGTGCAGCTGGGTGTCAGGCAGCATGAACTGCATGTGCGGCCACATACGTAATACCCCAAAGCCAACAGCGACCTGCTGAGGTCGTTGCCAAACGCCTAGGCAAGGGAACCATTGACTGACACCTACATGACCAGTCCCTCCGCGAGTGAGCGCCGGTCGCTCAGAGGCAACCCCTTACGTCACCTCCGGCTACAGCCCGGACGTTGAAGGCAACATAGTTTGGCAGACACTGCCATAGCCAGCCCGGACAGAGCTTTCGTCCGTCTCCCAAACGTTGCCGCATGGCGTCGAGGTTCAGCTGGCCCCGGTTCGAGATGACAGCTTCGCCGTCACACGGGGAGCAAAGACATCGCCCACACCACACCCTTTGTTCGAATATCTGCTCGATACATTCAGTTTCCCGCGGGTGCTTACATTCATCAGTCTTCACCATGTTGGATCCTGCGCAGGGTAATCAGCAGCAGAGAATCCGTGCGGGCTCCAATATCAGTCATGTTGTCCCGCCCCGCAACGTCTATGAAGTCGTGAGCTCAAACCCCCATTCCCTTCGCATACGACAGACGGAGCGCCTGATGTTGCTGGCAGCTGTGGATCCCGGAATTATCCCGAACGCCGACTTTCCCTTTCTCGAATCGCTGAAACAGATCGGCGGCGGCATCCTCGTCGGCGCCTTCATAGTGATTGCAATTGTCGCGATCATCGGCGCGGCGATGCTGTTGGCGGGCAAGCTGAGCCAATCATCGCGCCTGGCCTCCGGTGGGGGCATGATCCTGCTTTGGACTGGCCCGGTGGCAGCCATACTGGGTGCCATCAACGGCTACATCCTTTGGTCCCAGTCGGCGTTCAATCTCGGATTCTAGGTCCGAGTCATTATGCCGGTTGAATGTGATCTCAACGGGTGGTGGCCACCGGGGTGCGGCCTTGTCTCCGAAGCGAACGACGGCATTCAAGGTTCAATCACAGCCCTTTTCGCGAATATTCTTCAAAACATCGCCTCCTGGATTTGGTCCTTCATCACTGGAGCGTTCAGCCTTTCAGACGTAGATGATTCCCAGTGGATCGCCGTCGAAGGACTCACGAGTTGGTGGATCGTCGTCATGATGACACCCCTCGTCGTTGCCATAATCCTCCAACTGCTGTCGGGTTTGATCAGCCAACAACCCCGCCGTCTTGTGCGGGCACTGGTGGGCGGGGCTGCTGCGGTCCCCCTGGTGGCAGGGGCGGTGTTCTTGGTCCGCCAGCTCACCGAAATCAGCGATTCGGCGTCGTCAGCGCTTCTTGGCTCCTTGGGAACAGATCCCTACATGCTGTTCATGAGGCTCTTCGGCTTCGAAAAGGCTCCGGCCGGCGCCAGCAGAGACTGGAACGTCGTCTCCTTGGCTCCCGGATCCGGTGGAGGCGCGGCCGGAGCGGTTGTCGTCACCGCCATGGCAGTCATCATTGTTTGGGTCCTGGCATTCATCCTGATGTGCTCGATGATCTTTCGATCCTTTGCGCTCATCGTGCTCGCCGCAGTCGCCCCAGTCGCTCTCATGCTCATGCCCTGGGAAAAGACGCAAACGTGGGCACGGCGGTGGTGCGAGATCGTCGTCGCGTTGCTTCTCGCCAAACCGTTGGCCGCGACCGTACTGGCCGTGGCCATCAAACTCTTTGCTGAGTCGAAGTCATTCGCCGGACTGGCAGCCGGCGTGGTCGGCATGGCATTGGCCTGCGGTGCTCCGCTGATGGCGTTACGCCTGGTTAGTTTCGCCGGTGGTGAGCTTGCAGCAGCCGCGCAAACTGCGGGAGGCGGTCACGTACTTTCTCGAAGCTCTGGCTTTGCCGCCCGGCAGATCAGTCGACAGACCGGCGGCCGCTTCACGCTCGCGGGTTTGGCATCGCATTCAACCTCGACCCGTCCAATCCAGTCGAGCCGACCGGAGTTTCCCACTCGCGTGCTGCCACCCCGTGCACCGCTGCCGCCAACGCAGACCGGGGCGACTTCGCCTGGGACTTCCGAGGGCGCTACCTCACCGTTGATGCTCGACGCCGGCGCCATGGCTGCCGAGCGACCCTCACCCCGGGCTCATGGAGGCCAGCGCGGGCCGAATTCGTATCCGGGCACACCGGTAGAGGGCCCGGTTACGCGTGAAATCGGCGAGCAGCCCCCGCGGCCGCGGGAGTCGGCTGATCAGGCGATCTCCCAACCGGCACCGCAGCAAACCTCCCCGCCGCCAGTTTCCCCGTCACCCACCTCTCAGCGGCCCGCCTTCCGGCTGGGACCTCCGATGGCAACTCCGGGCCGCCCGCCCATCCGGCAGCAAGCAGTTGTCCAGCACCAGAATGACGGTGATTCCCATGTCTGAAGATTCGCGTGCCCTCGAGGCCGTCAAATTTCCCCGGTACGAACGTCGCGGCATATTTATGGGATTAAACTGGTACCAGTTGCTGCTGCTGGCGGCCGGGGTCCTTGTCGCCAGCACGGCGTCGGCACTTCAAGGACCAGTTGGCTTCTTCGCATCCGGACCGATGTGGCTGTCACTCATCCTTCTCGGGTTGCTCCAGTATTCGAGGATTCCCTACCCGGTATGGGCCGGGCATGCAGCCGTGTTCCTTTCCCGATTGGCCGCCCGGCAGACCCGTTTCCTCGTCAGGCCGGAGCGCCCGGCCTTAGCGGGGCATCTGGCGCTGCCGGGTGGATTGGGGAACCTGGAATTGCGTCGCACCTCAACCGGTGAGTCATTCATCATGGATACCCGAGCAAAGGAAGCGATCGCCGTGCTGCGCTGCAGCGCAAAATCATTCGCGCTCCTGGACTCAGACGACAAAGCATGGGCGGTTCAAGCCTGGTCCCGAGTACAGGCAGGCCTGGCCCAGCGCAGCAGCGTCGCCAGAATCGCCGTCCAGGACTACACCGTCCCCTATCTCTCGTCGGCCCTGCGCAACTTCTACGAGCACGCTGTCCCTCAACCTTCAAGCACCCCAAAAGAGCTCACCTGGGGTCAGCGCGCTTACGAGGACCTGATCGCTGCGGCCGGATCGGTCATGAGCCACGATCTTTTGCTCGCTCTCGTTGTCGACACAGGCAAAGCGCGACGCCGAATCAAGGAATCCGGCGGGGGACTGGTCGGCGTCGAACAGGTGCTGCGGCTTGAGGTTGAGGCCATGACCACCGCGCTGGGCACACACAATGTCAGGGTCGAGGAATGGCTTCCGGAGACAGGCGTCCTCGACGTCGTCCGCGGCGCCTTTGATCCCGCTGCCCCGACAACCCCAGTCCGGCAGCCCACAGGCAGCACGACGGCGCCGGGGCCGCAGAACGATACAGAACCAAGGGCGCCCGGCGCCGCCGCCGGACCGATGGCGGTCGACGAGCATTGGACCTATGTGCGGACTGACTCCGGTTTTCATCAAACGTTCTGGATCGCCGAATGGCCGCGGCAGAAAGTGTTTCCAGGCTTCCTGCACCCCTTGATCTACGTCGGCGAGTTCCGCCATACGGTGACCGAGGTGATCCGGGCCGTACCCACGACCGAGGCGCTGCGGGACATCCGTTCCGCCCAGGAAGCCCATGAAACCCGGCGCCGGATCAACACCCGCTTCGACAGGCCGCTCACCCGCGAGCAACGGGCAGAAGAAGAAGAGGTGACTCAGCGCGAGGAAGAGATCGTCTCCGGTCACGGAGACGTGCGGCCAGCCGCTTATGTGACAATCACAGCTGGCACCCTTCAAGACTTGGCCCGCTATAGGCAAGAGCTCGAGTCGGCGGCGGCGGGAGCCTTCGTCGAACTGCGGCTGCTTGCTGGTCAGCAATGGGCGGCCTTCGTCGCCGGCGCCCTCCCGTTTGGCCGGGGACTGCGATGAACAGGACACGCCAATCCGTTCAGTACGTACCGGCGGGTGGGAATCGCCAGGAGCGGAAGAAACGACGCCGGCAGGAGGCGCACGATCACAGCCCGCCGTGGAAGTCCGCGCTTCGCAGCTTGGGAGAGACGGTCGGCGTCGGGCTCGACAGAAGGGAGCACGGCAGCGACTGGGGGAGCCGTGACGCCAACTCGCTGCGTGGGCCGCACCGCCTTCGCCCGGCACCGCACAGGGCGTCCACCATGACCTTCGCCGCTGCATACCCGTTTATCACCGAGTCGGGCCTAGGCCACGAGGGAACGTACATTGGCACAGATGTCTTTGGCTCAGGAGCGTTCTCCTACGATCCTTGGATTCTCTATGACAAGGGCGTCATCAGCGGCCCGTCGATCGTCGTGATCGGCACCGTGGGGACAGGAAAGTCGATGTGCGGAAAGTCCTTGGTGGCCCGGTCGATCACGCTGGGTCGGAAGGCCGCCGTCGCCTCTGACCCCAAGGGCGAGTGGGTCGCCGTCGCGAACGCCGTCGGCGGGAAGGTCATTTCCGTTGGACCCGGCCGTGCGGCCCGGGTCAATCCGCTGGACGCCGGTCCACGGTCCAGCGCGCTGAGCGAGGCTCAGTGGCAGGCGGTGGTCCGTCAGCGGCGCCGCTACCTTCTGGTGGCTCTCGTGTCGCTCATGCGACAGGGGATGCCGCTGCGTCCGGTCGAGCACACAGCCCTGGACATGGCGCTCATGGAAACCGTGGCAGAGAACTCGAATCCCACGCTTCCGATGGTCCTAGACCACCTGTTGAAACCGTCGAGGGAAACCATCGGGCTGGTTGGCAAGGACGGAGGACAGGGCGTCAGCCACTCCCTGCGGCGCACCGTTTCCGGTGACCTGGAGGGTATGTTTGATGCCCCGTCCACTGTCTCCTTCGACGCTGATGCGCCCATGATGGTGATGGACACGTCCGCGTTGATAGGTGCCTCGGAACAGGCGCTGTCCCTTGCCGCGGCGTGTGGTGCGACCTGGCTGGAAGCGGCGGTCACCAATCCTGACGGCGGCAAACGGTTGGTGGTCTACGACGAAGGCTGGCGCATGTTGGCCGACCCCTACATGCTGGCCAAAATGAGCGAGCAATGGCGGCTGGCCCGTACCTACGGCATTGCGAATTTGCTGATCATGCACAAAGTGGCCGATCTCAACGAAATCGGAGACAGCACCAGCGGGCACCGTCAGAAGGCACTTGGCCTGCTCACCGAAGCAGACACCAGGATTATCTACCGGCAAAAGCACGATGCGATGCGTCTGACCAAGGAGGCGCTGGGCCTGTCAGAAGCTGAATGCGAACACGTGGAGAACCTCCCTAAGGGCGTCGGGCTCTGGAAGGTTGGGAACCGTTCCTTTATCGTGGCGAACAGGGTCACCACCGATGAGTTGGAAGTCTTCGGCACCGACGACCGGATGATCTGAGCGCCGTCATGATCCGACGGGCGGGGGACGACACTCTACTGGTTACGGCCGGGCTTATCGCCACAACTGGTTACGTTTGCCTGAGCGCCGTCGTCCAGGGCGCGGCATACATCCTAATCATCTGGCGCTGCGGCGGCGGTCCGCCGTCGCAATTCAACCCGGGAGCCGCCGCTGCACTCCTCATCGGCAGGATCGACTGGATCGCCCTACAACCACGAGGATGCGACGTCGGGACCGGAAGTGTCTGGTGGGTGGTTGGTCCGGTGCTGATTCTGGCCGCGTTGGTCGCCGTCGGCTGCTACACGATTTGGACGCGATGGAAACAATCAGGGGCTTGGCTGCGCCAGGACATTTTGAAACGGGAGGGGATCGCGCAGCGCTACGAAATTCTCAATGACTTTGGAGCCAGAGCTGTCCGGAGACGGGGCAAGTTCACCCGGCCCGGCTTGGCCAAGCCCCGGATTCAGGACGTGGCGTGGACCTTGGGTCGTTCCCGTGGAGTCACGATCCATGTTTCCACCGAGGAATCGATGGTCATCCAGGGCGCACCGCGGTCCGGTAAGGGCCTCTATGTAGTCATCAATGCCATTCTCGATGCGCCGGGCGCGGTAGTCACTACCTCCACCCGAGCAGACAACCTGGTAGTCACTATGGGGGCACGTGCCAGTGACGGCAGGCCGGTGACCGTGTTCGATCCGCAGGGCATGTCCGGTCTGCCCTCAACGCTTCGCTGGTCACCGGTGCGTGGCTGCGAGGACCCGGACATCGCCACCCGCCGCGCGCTCGTCATCACCGCTGACACGGAGATGAAGGGCGAGAACGCCGCTTGGCAGAAGCGCTCGCTGATCATCCTGCAATGCCTCCTCCATGCTGCCGCGCTGTCGGGCGAAGGGGTCAGAGCGTTTCGCCGTTGGTCCTCGAGCCCTGTCCTGGCGCGTGAGGCATTGGAGGTACTCAGTCGGCCCGGGGCGGCTCTGGGGTGGCAAGCCGATCTCATGGGCATTTTGGAGGACGATCCGCGGAACACCTCCAACTCCTGGATCGGTGTCTCGGCCGCCGTGGCGCCCTTGTCATCGCCGAAGGTGCTCGCCGCGCTGGACCCCCAAGATGAGTCCGAGGAGTTTGACCCCAAAATATTCATCCGTGATCGCGGCACGCTATATCTGATTGGCACACGCGCCGGAGCCGCTGCAGCAGGGCCCTACCTATCAGCCCTGATCGACGACATCGACAATGCCGCCCGCGAGATGGCCTTTATCGCCCCTGGCGGCCGGCTGGATCCGCCGCTGTCCCTCATTTTGGACGAGATTGCGAACCTGGCACCGTGGCCGGGCTTGCCGATAGCCCTCTCTGACGGCGGTGGCATCGGTATTTCCACCCTTGTGGTCCTGCAGTCGCTGTCCCAGGCGCGGACGGGCTGGTCGATCGATGAGGCCGCAACCATCTGGGACTCGGCGATCATCAAGGTGATCTTCGGCGGCGGCTCTGACGAGCGCGACCTCCGGTCGCTGGCCGGGCTGCTCGGGGAGAGGAACCTGATCCTGAACACCCGTTCCTGGTCCGCACAGGGCCGCCAGGACGGCGAGCAGATCAGGGAGAGCCCGGTGCTGGCGCTGCATGAGATCCGGCGCCTACCCACCGGTACAGCACTCATGCTCGGACGGCGAACCCGCCCCATCCTGTTGGATATGCGCCAATGGCACAAGCGTAAAGACGCGGCCGAACTTAGCCGGTCGAAGCTAAAGCTTGAGCAGGCACTGGCGGACGGGCACCGCCTGCGGCAGCAAACACCTGTGGAGGTGAGCAATGGCGAGCCAGGATGACACCGAACGCTTTGAGATCCCCTCAGCTGGGGGAGACGACGACGATCTTACAGCCGAGCTTTTCAGGTCCGCATTCAAGCCGCCCGGGAGGGTGAACGGCGTAACGCACCGGTGGCGGGAACTGACGGCGGTGCAGGCCGGGACCGTGTGGGGCGACCTGGCAGCGTGGGTCCGATGGCTTGTCGCCACGTACCAGCTGACGACGTCGGTGGTCCCGGATTGCTGGTGGCGCCACACCGAGATCGTTGCCGAGCTGTACGCGCTGCACCGGGCGGAACTGGCCTCCTATGCCAGCGACGATCCCGGTTTCGGGCCGCTCGCCTTTCATGAGCGGCTGCCACACGCCGTCGAGCGTCTGCGGACCCATACTCGGACGGCCGGTTGTGTCGGGCTGCAAGCGCATAAAGAGCCCGCCTTGAGAATCCTGCAGTTGGACGCGCTGGACTTCGTTGAGTGGATGGCGGCTTTCCACCAGGTCCATGACGAGTTCTGAAGTCATGCTGTTCGCGTCTCTCACGACATGAATGGGTAGCCGCAGGGTTGTCCCGGCGGAAACTCTAGAAGTATGGAGGGCGGCTGTCATGGCCCCTGAAGCTGAGGACGATTCCGTCAATGTGGTGGCAGTTGACGCGCTCAGCGCTAGCGATCGCGGCAAGGAACGCATGACACCGGAAGCACGCATCGCCGCCCTAACGGATGGACTCCACAAGATCCTGGAAAAGGCAGTTGAATCTCCGTCGCACTGGCAGGTGCTGCTGGATGCGTCAGCCACGTTATGGCGATACTCGGGCGGAAACGTTGCACTGCTCATGATGCAGATGGCCCAGCGCGGCACTGAAGAACCCACGCTGGTGGCTGGCTACAAGGAATGGGCTCGTCACGGCCGCACCGTGTCGCGTGGTGAGCGTGCACTCTGGGTGATTGCGCCCCGGACGGCCCGGGTTCAGCGTTCGACATTTCTTGACGGTACCCGGCAGCGCATCCCGGCGGGTGATCAGTTGCTGCACGGCGCCGCCGACGATGGAGAAAAGACCGTCATCACCGGTTGGCGAGGTCAGGCAGTTTTTGACGTCTCGCAGACGCATGGGACGCCGCTGTTGGTGCCCCGCGGTGGTGCCGCTGGCGGCGTGGATGCAGGTGAGCTGTGGCTATCCCTTGCGACTGTCGCCAGCAGACACGGGTTCGACGTCGATGTGACTGACGCACAGTACGGGCTAACAAGCGGCATTACGGACTTCGCAGGACACCGGGTCCAGGTCGGTGCCTGGCTGGGCCTGGAAGAGCGCACAGCGGTTCTAGCCCACGAGCTTGGGCATGTGCTCCTCCATGGACAGGACGACGAGATCGGCAGGCTCTACGGCAGCAGCGCGGATCACCGAGGGCTGGCCGAAGTCGAGGCTGAATCGGTCGCCTACACGGTACTCAGGGCCCACGGGATCGACCGCGGCCCACAATCCGCCACCTACCTGGCCGGATGGGCTGACGCCGTCATCGAGGCAGAGAACGATGCGATGGCCCACGACCCTGGCGGCGAGTTACCGGGGTCCCGTGCGGACATCGCCAAGTCAGTATTGGGCCGCGTCACCGCTGCCAGCAAGGGGATTCTCGAAATCACCCATCCGCCAGGATTTGGCGGCAAGATCTCCGCTGCTGACGCGAATACTCGCGTGAACCGCGCCGCGTCCTACATGGGCGTACAACGGCCCGGGCGGTCTGTGGACGGGCCAGTAATGGCCGGGCCGTAACGATGGCCCTACCAAATCTGTCCGGCGGGAGAGTCTCGCCGGCAACTGAAAGGACAAGAGCAATGAGCACCAAGATCCCGGTCAGCGTCTCCGGCAATCTCGTGGCGGATCCCGAGCTGCGCATCGGCGAGAGCGGCGTGGCCCACGTAAAGCTTCGCGTCGCCGTGAACCAGCGAATCCAAGGGACGGACGGCACTTGGCGCGATGGAGAACCCGTCTTTCACAATGTCTCCGCCTTCCGCGCGTTGGCAGAAAACGCGGCGACCTCGCTCAAGAAGGGTGACCCGGTTACTGTTGCGGGGGAGTTGGAATTCCGCTCGTACGAGAAGGACGGCGAACGCCGCGAAGCCCGTCGGATCGTCGCCGATACGATCGGGCCGGACCTGCGGTTCGGCACCTCGGTGTACCAGCGTTCATCGCACGCGGCAGCTGCCGGGCCTGACGCTGGGGTTCGGGCACGCCTTGAGGCGCCGGTGATGGCAAAGGCTGCTACGCCAGCCTATAACGTCACTTCAAAGAGCCCGGTAGTCCCCCCTTTCAGGGGCGTGGCAGAGAATAAGATGAATTACTGAAGTAGCGCGGGTGGAACCACAGCCGCAAGCCTAGGCCAGACTTGAAAATGCAGCGCAACTTGCTTGCGCACCTTTGAAATGAGGTTTCCAGCCCGACTTCGACAGTTCCAGCGTCATGAAGTGGCGGTCAGAGTCCTAGGAACCTCAATATCAGTGCCGCCCGACGGCCTGGACCCTGGGCTCGGTGAATTAAAAACCAGACACCGTGCGGCGAAGTTCAAGCCCTTACTTCAGCACCGGCTGTCGGAAGTGACCGCCGTTGGGACGACGAGGTCGAAAGTTCGAATCCTTTCACCTCGACCAGAGTCGCTTTATTCGAACGATGGTGGAAGTAGATCGACTTTAGTTGAAGCAACATAGAGGGCGTCGAGAAATCGGCGCCTTTTTTGGTATCCGCGAACTGGGTTGAGTATACGCGGGAAACGTCCAGAATCGCGTGTTTATCGGACGAATGTAGTCGATCCATGGACCGGCATCGCCGGAGAGTGTTTGATCGACCGGTAGGCCGCCTGGGCCGCGATGATGTCATCGAACGGTTGATCCAGGTCCGTTCCAACCGAGCCGTCTTGATCCACTAGGAAGCGGTTATAAAAGGATTCATTGAGTAGTTGCCGGACCCTATCTGTTGCCTTTTCGTAGTGATAATTCGGGTCGGCGATCTGGTCAATCGTCTTGGCGAGAAGCCACACACCGCGATCTGCTCGCCGATATTCGCTAGGCTGTCTTCGATGCGGGGATCGTTGAACGCGCAGCTCATGCATTTTTTTCCGCACTTTCGACTGAGGCAGTAAGCCACTGCTGCGTGACCAGTTCAACTGAAACAAGATCAACACAAGGGGTACGTGCCGTGGCGCTCAAGAAGTCGGATCTTTACAGCTCGCTTTGGAAGAGTTGTGACGAGCTACGAGGCGGTATGGACGCCAGTCAGTACAAGGATTACATCTTGACGATGCTGTTCGTGAAGTTCGTGTCCGACAAGTCCAAGACGGATCCGTACTCACTGATCGACGTGCCAGCAGGTGGCTCCTTCGACGACATGATCGCCGCTAAGGGTGACAAAGAAATTGGCGATCGGATCAACAAGATCATCGCTAAGCTCGCTGAGGCCAACGACCTGCAGAAGGTCATCGACCTGGCGGACTTCAATGACGAAGAAAAGCTCGGCAAGGGAAAGGAAATGCAGGATCGGCTTTCTAAGCTGGTCACCATCTTCCAAGACCTAGACTTCCGCGGCTCTCGCGCCGAAGGCGACGACCTGCTGGGAGACGCCTACGAGTACCTAATGCGACACTTCGCGACCGAGTCAGGAAAATCCAAGGGTCAGTTCTACACGCCTGCCGAGGTTTCACGCATCCTTGCCAAGCTTCTTGGTATCAACGCCGACACTCCTTTCTCGGCGACAGGATACGACCCAACCTGCGGCTCCGGTTCCCTATTGCTCAAAGTTGGTGATGAAGCCCCAAACGGCCTGACGCTCTACGGCCAGGAAAAGGACAATGCAACTTGGGCGCTATCGAAGATGAACATGATCCTGCACGGCAACGAGATCGCCAACATCCGCAAAGGCGATACCATCACGAACCCACAGTTCACGAAGGGGGACCAGCTCGATACATTCGACTTCGTAGTTGCCAATCCGCCTTTCTCGGTGAAGTCCTGGAGTAACGGTCTGGAGAACGAGCTCGGCCGTTTCGAATACGGCAGGCCGCCAGAAAAAAATGGCGACTACGCTTTCCTACTGCACGTCCTGAAATCCATGAAGAGCAGCGGCAAAGCGGCCGTCATCCTGCCCCACGGCGTCCTGTTCCGCAGTAACGCCGAAGCAGTTATCCGCAAGCGACTGCTCAATCAGGGCTTTATCGAGGGCATCATCGGCCTGCCCGCCAACCTCTTCTATGGAACTGGCATCCCCGCCTGCATCATCGTCCTGGATAAGGAAAACGCAGCAGCCCGCTCCGGAGTCTTCATGGTCGACGCCTCCAAAGGCTTCAGTAAAGACGGGAGCAAGAACCGTCTGCGTTCCCAGGACTTACACAAGATCGTCGACGTCTACACCAAACAAACGGAGGTGGAGCGCTACTCGCGGCTAGTACCACTCAACGAGATCGCTGATTCGAAGAACGACTTTAACCTCAACATTCCGCGATACATCGACTCATCTGAACCAGAAGACATTCAGGACCTGTACGCCCACATTCATGGCGGCATCCCCGAACGCGATCTCGACGCACTGTCGGGTTACTGGGATGCGTTCCCCACCCTTCGCTCTACTCTCTTCAAGCCAAACCGACCCGGATACAGCGACCTAGCTATCGACGTAGCCAACGTGCAGCAGACCATCCTCGATTCCGCAGAGTTCAAACGATTTGCTAAGGAAGTCAGCACCGAAGTCGACAACTGGTTCGCCACCCACCGTCCTCAATTGGAAGAAATCTCCGAAGATACAAAACCCAATGCATTCATTGCCGAGCTGGGCGACGACTTGTTGGTTCGATTCAAGGAAACTTCGCTGCTGGATGAGTACAGCGTGTACGAGCAGCTGATGTCCTATTGGCATAATGTCATGCACGACGACGTCTTCCTGGTTATGAACGACGGCTGGACCGGCGCCGCAACACCGCGCAAGACCATAGACGATAAAGAGCGCAAACTGTCGGAAACGCCAGACCTTGCCATCGGCTCCGGCCGCAACGCCACAAAGTACAAAATGGACCTCATTCAGCCTGCGCTCGTTGTTGATCGTTACTTCGCCGATGATCAGTCAGAACTTGACGATCTGACCGCAACCACCGAAGAAGCTGTCCTCGCCGTCGAGGAATACACCGAAGAACACGCCGTCGAAGACGGACTCCTTGCCGAGGCCATGGACAACAAAATCACCAAGGCCCTGACATCCGCGCGGCTTAAGGTCGCCAAGCGCGAAGGCGCCGATTCGGAAGAAGTCAAAGCGCTGAAGCACCTAGTCAAGCTCTACGATGCGGAAGCAGCAGCCAAAAAGGCATCCAAGGATGCGCAAGCGAAGCTCGACCTCGCAACACTTAATAAGTACAGCGATCTCACTGAACACGATATTCAGCAACTAGTTCTTGACGACAAATGGAATGCAACCATCAGGCGTCGTGTCGCGGGAGAGGTCAACACTCTCACCCTCGAACTGGTGGCACGGCTACAGGAACTCGGTGAGCGGTATGCGGAAACACAAGGACAGCTCGAAGATACACTCGTCGAAACCCAAGCCAGAGTTGCGAGTCATCTCGAGGCAATGGGAGTCCACTAATGAATCAGCCGATTCCGAAACGAACGATTGGTTCCATGAGCACCTGGTACTCGGGCGGAACCCCTAATCGTGCCCGGGAGGACTTTTGGAAGGGTGATATCCCATGGATTAGCGCATTCACACTGAAAGACTCCGAGATCAGTACCTCGAACCAGTTCCTCACGTCCGAAGCGGTGGTTACTGGTAGCAAAATGGCGCCAATTGGATCAACTCTGCTGCTCGTACGAGGAAGTGCATTGCACAATGAGATTCGCGCTGGACTGGTCGTTGCGCCCGTCGCCTTCAATCAGGACGTCAAAGCATTAGCCCCTAAGAGCGGACTAGTGCCCAAATATCTCACCCATGTGATTCGAGGTAATGAGTTCGAGCTGCTGAAGCTTGTAACCTCAGCTGGAAATACCGCAGGAGTTCTGGATACCAAAGTGGTCCAGTCCTTTGAAGTTTACTTTCCAAAGGAATCAGAACAACAGGTTCTCGTTGCTGCCTTCGACGACATCGATCACCTGATCGCTGCATTAGGGCGGGTGATTGCCAAAAAACAGGCGATCAAGCGAGGCATGATGCAGCAACTCCTCGCTGGCAAGACGAGGATGCCCGGATATGCTGGTCGCTGGTCACGCGTGACCGTCGGAGATCTCGCCGACGTCAAGACTGGACCGTTTGGGTCGGCCCTACATGAAAGCGACTACGTGACCGATGGCACGCCCATAATTACCGTCGAACACCTTGGTGAACGAGGTTTAGACGCCGATGAAGCCCCCATGGTCTCACATTCGGACAGTCTGCGACTTAAGGCATATCGCTTGAAACTCGGAGATATAGTATTCAGTCGAGTCGGATCGATCGATCGGAATTCGCTTATCTCGATGTCAGAAGAAGGGTGGCTCTTTTCTGGACGTCTCTTACGGGTTCGCTTCGATCCGTCGAGCGCTGACCCCGTATTCATGAGCGCGCAGTTTCATTCGAAACCTTTTCGGGAGGCTGTTCGTGCTGCTGCTGTTGGGCAAACAATGCCCTCATTAAACACTGCTATCCTTCGCAGCATCCCCATTGAATTACCCCCGCTTGCTGAACAGATAGCAATCGGCAAAGTCTATGCGGACCTCAACAGGGAACTTGACGCGCTGGAATGCCGCTTCACTAAAGCGCGCAACATTAAGCAAGGCATGATGCAGGAGCTTCTGACCGGTCGAAGACGCATGCCGACGGAGGAGGCCACAGCATGAACTTAGATTGGGCACTGAAAGAACTCGACAAATTCATTGAGCAGACTGCGATGCGGTATCCAGATCCCGTTCCCGGCATTGTAGATATGACCGGGCGAAAAATTACTGCCGCTTCGGACGAGGAAATCACGAAGCAAGCACATGTCGTTGAGCAGATACTCGACCGTGTGATCCCTGGCTGGCGTGATCTTGATGCGGGTAAGGCTAACAAATGGATCCGCCACCGGACAGCCACACTTCGTGCTCGCGAGGCGCTGGTTCGCAACCAAGAAATACAGGAAAACCTCGGTGAGAATGCCCCTGAACTGTCGGCGGCGAATCTGCATCCATGGGTATGGACTGGAGCTAAGTCTCTCTGGCATTCCGGACACTACCGCGAAGCAGTTGAAGGTGCGATCCGCAAACTCAATGCCGAGGCGCAAAACAAAGTTGGTCGACGCGACATCAGTGAAACGGATCTTTTCAAACAGGCTTTCAGCAGGGACGCTGCAGCACCCGGTAAGGCTCGGCTTCGTCGAATGACTGACGATGGCAGCAAAACTTTTGAGTCCGTGCAGCGCGGTGCGATGAACTTCGCAGAAGGTGTCTTCGCTGGTATACGGAACCCGTTGAGCCATGAAGCGCATCAGGAATTATCAGAACAAGAAGCACTCGAATACCTCGCAGCACTCAGCGTCCTGGCGCGGTGGGTGGACAAGGCCGAGGTAGAGCGTAAGGAGGTGTCAGCATGAGCACAGTCGGACAAATAGAACGAAAAACACAAATCCGCGTAGTGGAGCTATTTCAGGAACAACTCGGATATGAGTACAGCGGCAACTGGGCGTACCGCGAGGGCAACTCTCATGTTGAGACTGCTCTACTTGAGCAGAATCTTCGAGCCCGTGGCTACGACGACAACCTGGTCAATAAGGCCACAGACCAGCTCAAGAAAGATGCGTCGCTCGGTGGCGGCCGCAAGCTCTACGAGGCCAACCGCGATGTCTACAACCTGCTGCGATACGGCGTGAAAGTCAGGCCCGGCATCGGCGAAAACACCGAGACTGTCTGGCTAATCGACTGGCAGAACCCGGAGGCCAATCACTTCGTCGTGGCCGAGGAAGTCTCGATCAAAGGCGAGCACAGCAAGCGCCCCGATATCGTGCTCTACGTCAACGGCCTAGCGCTGGGCGTCATTGAACTCAAACGCTCAAAAGTTGGCGTATCCGAGGGTATCCGTCAGAATATCGGCAATCAGCGCCAGGACTTCATTCAACCTTTTTTCACCACTGTGCAAATGGTGTTCGCCGGTAACGATATTGAGGGCTTGCGCTACGGGGTTATCGGAACGTCCGAAAAGTACTGGCTGTCGTGGAAGGAACCATCTGAGACCGAGAATCCTCTGCATCGTGCACTGGTCCAGATGTGCGCCAAGGAACGCTTCCTAGAGCTGATACATGACTTCATGGTCTTTGATTCCGGGGTCAAGAAGACCTGCCGCCACAACCAGTACTTCGGTGTCAAAGCGGCCCAGGATCGTATCGCCAAGCGCGAGGGCGGAATTATCTGGCACACACAGGGATCAGGCAAGTCCCTGACCATGGTGTGGTTGGCTAAGTGGATCCGCGAACACCAGACTCGCGGTGCGGAGCAAGCCCGCGTCCTGATCATCACTGACCGCACGGAGTTGGATGATCAAATCAAGAAGGTCTTCAACGGCGTCAACGAGGACATCTACCGCACCAGCTCGGGTGCTGATCTGATTGGTGCATTGAATAAGCACGAGCCATGGCTGATTGGGTCCTTGGTGCACAAATTTCGATCTGGCGACGATGACCAAACCCGGGATGAAGCCAGCGGCGACTTCTTCGCAGAGTTGAACGCCAAGATTCCGGCCAGCTTCTCCGCCAAAGGAAACTTGTTCGTTTTCGTGGACGAAGCGCACCGAACGCAGTCGGGCAAGATGCATAAGGTAATGAAGCATCTGCTACCGGGCGCAATGTTTATCGGCTTCACTGGTACGCCGCTACTCAAGAAGGACAAGGCAACCAGCATGGAAACCTTTGGCACCTTCATCCACACTTACAAATTCGATGAAGCCGTCGATGATGGAGTGGTGCTGGACCTGCGCTATGAAGCACGCAGCATCGATCAGGAGCTCGTCTCGCACGCCAAGATCGATAAGTGGTTTGATACCAAGACGAAGAACATGACCGACTTGTCCAAGGCGGAGCTTAAGAAACGCTGGGGCACTATGCAAAAAGTCGTTAGCTCGGAACCACGGGCCAAGCAGATCGTCATGGACATCATGTTCGACATGGGAACCAAGCCCCGCCTGATAGACGGCACGGGCAACGCCCTGCTGGTCGGCTCCAGCATCTACCAGGCCTGCAAATTCTACGAAATGTTCAACCAAACTGATCTCAAAGGCAAGGTCGCCATCGTCACCAGTTACCAACCGCAGCCTGGGGATATTTCTAAGGAAGATACCGGCCACGGCGCGACCGAAAAATTGCGCCAGTACGATATCTACCGGCAGATGCTGTCCGACTACTTCAACGAGCCGGCCAACTTGGCCGTGGCCAAGGTCGAGCAGTTCGAGAAGGAAGTTAAGGAGCGGTTTATTAAAGAACCGGGCCAGATGCGCCTACTGATCGTGGTAGACAAGCTGCTCACCGGTTTCGACGCACCTTCCGCCACCTACCTCTACATCGACAAGAAGATGAGCGACCACGGCCTCTTCCAGGCAATCTGTCGCGTCAACCGGCTCGACGGCGACGACAAGGATTACGGCTACATCGTCGACTACCAAGATCTCTTCAATTCGCTTGAGGATGCCATCACCGATTACACCCATGGTGCTTTTCACGACTACGACGAAGACGACGTCAAGGGCATCATGAAGGACCGTCACCAGCAAGGACGTCAGGACCTGGATGAAGCCTTGGAGCGCATTCGTGCCCTCTGTGAGGCAGTGCTACCGCCCAAAAATCCGCAACAGTATCAGCACTACTTTGTAGCCGCCGAGGTCGGTGACGCCGCGCAAATCAAGGCAAACGAACTCAAGCGTGTCGAGCTGTACAAGTCTGTCGCTGCGCTGACTCGTGCCTATGCGGCCATCGCGACCGACATGGATCAGGCCGGCTACAGCGACGCCCAGACAGCTGCCATCGCTACGGAAGTCAAGCACTACGTCGACGTGGTTGCCGAGGTCAAGGTTGGCGCAGGCGAAAACGAGGATTTCAAACAGTACGAGGCAGATATGCGCTTTCTCTTGGATACCTACATTCGAGCCGATGCGTCCCATGTCGTTGCCGATTTCCAGGATGTCGGGCTCGTACAGTTGATCGTGAAGGAAGGCGCTGCTGCCCTCGACAAGCTCCCCGGGGGTCTCAAGAAAGACCCTGAAGCTGTAGCCGAGGTGATCGTCAACAATATTCGGCAGGTGATCGTCGACGAGCAAGCGATGAATCCGAAATACTACGAAACGATGTCCTCCCTGCTCGATGCCATCATCGAGAAGCGACGCCAAGGTGCACTCGAGTATCAGGAATACCTCCAGGAGTTAATTGCCCACGCTACGGCTGTCGGCGCCGAGGGCACAGGCAACGACTACCCTGCATGGGCTGTGGACGGCGCACAACGCGCACTCGTTGATTTCTCTTTCCCTGATCCAAACTGGGCAGTCCACATCGATGCCGCCATCCGCGGCGGCAAGCCCCACGACTGGGTCGGAAACGGTATGAAGGAGAAGGTCGTGAAGCGAGCGATCCAGCGCGTCTTGCCTGACTCCTTTGACCGCTTTGATAAATTGTTTGAACTCGTGAAGGCTCGGCATGAGTACCGCTAATGCATACCTTCGAGTCGCCGGCATTGATGTGGATGTGGTCTACAAGCACATCAAGAACATGCACATTGCCGTTCACCCACCCTTGGGTCGCGTACGCGTGGCCGCACCCGAACGGCTCGACGATGATGCCATCCGACTAGCCATCGTCCAACGCCTGCCTTGGATCAAGCGGCAGCGGGAGCAACTTCGAGACGCCGTGCGGCAGTCTGAACGAGAGATGATCACTGGCGAATCGCACTACGTCTGGGGTCGACGTTACCGCCTGTACGTGATCCAATCATCGGGGCGGATTCGTTTCGAGCTATCGGGAGGCAAGCTTGTCATGCACGCACCAAAAGACAGCACTTCGGAAACGAGGCGAGATGCCCTTGATAAGTGGTACCGGCAGGCATTGAAAACGGAGCTCCCAGTTCTTCTTGCGACATGGGAGCCGGTCATTGGGTGTAGACCTGCCAAGTGGTCAGTGCGCCGCATGAAGACCAAGTGGGGATCGTGCAACCGAGAGTCTGCTCACATCTGGATCAATGCGGAGTTGGCCAAGAAACATCCTAATTGCTTGGAATACATCGTCGTGCATGAGATGACCCATCTGCTTGAACGCAACCACAATGAGCGTTTTACCGAGCTGATGAACGAATTCCTTCCTGACTGGCGAGCACGCCGCGAGGACTTGAATCAAGCACCTCTGCGTCACGAAGCATGGAATCTCAAGTGAGAGGAATGATGGAGAGTACGACGGCCTGTCGCTTGGGCCGCGCCAATAACGATTTCTGGTGAACAGTATGCTGGCTAACCCGCCCGCGGGACGACCGGGGAGGGCGGCGTCCGCGCGGCAGCTGGCGCCCATGCGTAGAAGCGAGAGGCGCGGATAAGATACAGCGCAGGCCAAGGCGCTCCGGGCCGAACCTGCGCAGGATCAGGGGAAATCAGCAGAACTGAGCCGGGCCAGATTGGATCGGGCAGCGCTTCGATCCAGGCGCCCTGAATGTGTTCGAAACGGTTCCACCTGATCGTTATCCAGGATCCCGTGGGTTCGAGGGAATCGATGCTCAGAACAGAGACTTCTGCTGTGGTGCGGTGCGCCAACTTTGCCTCGTCGAAGCGAGTCCACTTTTCGTTTGCGGCCGCTGTCCAAGAACGACGCCGGCGCAGACGCGCCAACCAGACGGCGCCGACGACAGTGGAGCCTAGGAGGGCTGCAAGCGCTGTTGCTTGCAGCAGCAAGGCAGGGGGCCGGCTGGCGGCCATAGTTCGCAGAAGGAATGTGACACACAGCGAGAGGGCCACGCTATTCAGAACTAACGCAGGTGTCGCAAGCTTCGGCTTCAGGACTGGGTTTGCATCCATTAAGTACCTTCTCGACCAGTTTAGATTTACCAGCCGATTTTTATAAGTCCGTACCCCAGCGGAGTCGGGTCATCAACCAACTTCGTCGTCGGCGTGCAACCGGCGGGCGCTAGAGCGACTTGGTCAACGAGGTGGGTAATACTTGTGCGTTGCTCCTGTTGTTCCCAGTCATACGAATCAGGAAGTGGTCCCAGGGGGAGGGGCGAGTCCTCGATGCCCCATCGGTCCCTATGGATAGCGACCTGACGAATGACGTCCGTCGCTTGCTCCGCAAGCGTATTTGGATCCAAGGTCTCCCTGAGCGCCCGTTTCCATTCGGTGTCAAGCATCATGGCGTCGCGGGCGACTTGGGTCATCCGGCGCTGGACCCGGTCCTGAACCTGGTTGATCATGTCCGCCAGATCAGGACGCGAAGTACGGGCCGGTGCGGCGAAGGGGGCGATTCCAACTGCGGGCATCCCGGACAGGAATTGACGAAGTCGGGAGTGGATGACAGCCGCCATATCTCGAGCCGACGCGTCTGTTTGCAGGGCAGCGATCACAACACGTTGTGTGCTGGGACGGCTCACGCGAGTGGCTTTGCGCCAGACTGCTACAACTGCGCCCCACGAGGGCGATTGTAGGAGCTCGGAGGTTTTGCCGGGCGCGCGGGCCTTGAGGAACACAATCAGGTCCTCGGAGGCTGCGATTTGCGCGAGGTAGTCGTATTCAGCACTGAGTCGCTCGAGGCTGTTCGCCTTCGACTGCTGGGCGTCGCGAACTTCGTGGGCCGTTCGTTCGGCACCCTCGGCGGCAAGGACCTCGGCGAGGATCTGGCGCCATGAGGACGGCAAGGCTGGCTTCAGAGGCTCGTCGTCAGAAGGATCGTTTTCGCTGACATAGGCGTAGTTTCCGGCTCGTCCGCGAGTCATGCTCACGTAAAGTAGCTCACGCGTCAGCCTGCCCTGCGTCACCACTGTGTGTCCGGTGTCCACCGTAATGCCCTGCGAACGGTGGGCCGTCGTCGCATATCCCAGCTCAACCGAGGCCTCGATATATTCCCGGCTAAGGACAATCGTGGCGCCGGTGTCCCGGCGGACCGCCATTAGCGATCCATCGCGCCTACCAGTCCGGACAACGTAGAGCATGGTTCCGTTCCGGATGAAGTCACCGCTGCTGTCGGTGATGTGGCGGTCATTGCGGCGGGCAATGACGGTGTCGCCAGCCCCAACCCGGGATCCATCGTTAAGCGACACCGTGTGTTCCGCGTCCACGGTGCCTTGGATGACGCGGTCGGCCTGGGCTCGCTGGTTGAGCATACTGACCGTGTCATTGTCGGCAGCAATGAGAATGGACGACCTGCCTTCTTGGAGGTCCGATTGCCAACTCGCATAGGCTTCGTCGACCATAGCGACGTACGAGCCGTGTTGGATACGTTGGTGTCGTTCATAGGCGGCGATGGCAGCGAAGTCCCCGGCGCGGAGCTTGAGCGATGCGGCCTGCTCCCACCCCTCTTCGAACCGCCAAATGGTGGTCAGCCGGACCGTCTTTCCTTGCCTTTCGAGCCAGCCGAGCGTACCGCCAGCATCAATGGCATCCAATTGTCCGGGGTCACCTACCAGCAGCACCTTGGCTCCGGCCTTTCGGGCCTGCTGTACTAGCGCAGACAGTTGAAGGGTGGAAACCATAGAGGCCTCATCAACGACGACCAACTGGTTGAGATGGAAACGCCACTTGTCCTGTTCGGCTGCGAGACGGGCAGCACGTTGAGCGAGCCGAAGCGACAGCGGACCGGGAGCCGTGCTGACGGTAAGCAGTTGTTCCGTGTCGAAGAACTGTTCAGCCCGATAGCTGGCTCCATTGCCGACCGACTCGTAGAGCCATTTCGCGACGTTTTCCGTGGCCATCGCCAGTTCTCGCCCAAGGACCTCGGCGCTCGCCGCTGCCGGTGCCAGGCCGATGACGGATCCGGCCCCGAATTCAGCCTCCCAGGCTTCTTTGACTGCGCCGAGGGTGGTGGTCTTGCCGGTTCCGGCGGGACCCACGACGGCGTCGAGCCGATTGCCACTGAGCAGTACCTGGGCCGCCGCGGAGCGCTGGTCGCTGTGGAGTTCGAGCCGACCATGGTGTTTGTAGCCGGCGAGCGATTCCATGGCGACGGACGCGCTCACTGCCGGGCCGCCGTCGTCGTTCCGTGCCGCCATCACGACATCTTCATTGGCGAGGGTCGCTGTGTCTGTGTAGAGCCGGGAGCCGTGGAAGTCGAAGATGCTGCGGTTTGCGAAGCTGAGGTCGGGCTGCGCGTAGACGGGGACGGTGTAACGGTACTCGTTGAGTGGAACGGACTGGTTTTCCGCGGCGGCGGCAACGGCATCGATCATGGTGTTGCGGTCCACCGGCGTGTTGCAGCGGATGTCCGCGCAGACCCGTTCCGCCTCCGCGAGCAGGTTCCACCGGTTCCAGGTGGCGCGTTTCGCCGCGACGCGCTCGCAGGTCAGCGAGCCGACAGCGACGATCCAGTCGGCCGTGAAGTCACCGGTACGGTACGGGGCGGAGTGGGAGCGCCGCATGGTGTTCGCGAGAACGACGCTGGGCTCGAAGCCTTGGGCTGCAGCACGGGCACGCCACTGCGCGGAGAGCTGATGGAGTGGCGCTACGGATTCCGGCTTTGCACTGCGGGTGGAGAGTGTTGCCTGCTGGCGGAGTTTGATCGTGGTCGTTGCGGTTGGCGGAGTGCTGTGACTGGCGGTCCATTCGGCGACGAGACGGTCGGTTTCCAGATCGATGAGGCGGGAGCGGTTGGAGAATTCACGGATCAGTACTTGGTCGACGCCGGTGAGTTGCTGGCTCGGGTTGCGTGTGCTCGCATCCGGCTCGCGGATGTCTGCGTCGGCGCCGAGATTCCGGTGAAGTGCGTCGAATAGAAGACCGTTGTAGTGCTCGCTGGCAGCGACAGCGGCCTTGTAGAGCGTCCGTGAATCCAGGGTGACCCACGCATCGTCGGTGACGCGCTGGACGCGATTGGCGATGACCAGGTGGGTGTGCAACTGAGGATCTCCAGTACGGGACTCCCAATGGTCGAAGGCGGCGGCAATGGCGCCTCGGGTGCCCAAGTGGGCAACGCCGTTGCGGCCCGCCCGCGTGTGGATGACTGACTCTTCGAGCCACTGCAGGGTGGCATCGACCGCGTCGTGGTGAGTTTGGAGAATTTGGTCCTGCAGAGCGCGGGTGCTCAGGCCCCAGAGAACGGACACGGATTTGGGAACGCTGAACGTGAGGTCAAAACCAACGACGGCGTGACGCTTTTTGGTTCGGCCTTGGCTGTTCTGGACGACCGTGGGTGGGCCGTGCCGACGTCCCAGAGGATTGCCGGTTTCCGGGTGGACCGCGCGGTCGAAAAGAGCTTTGGCGTCGGATGCCGTGACGACGTCTCCGCCGGTTCGGCTGATGCCTTGAAGGCCGGAACCCAGCCAGCGTCCCTGCGGCGTTCCCGCCTTCATGTAGTACGTGGTTGCATTGGCGGGCGCGACCGTCAGATCGTCCAACATGGTGGTCTTGAAAAGATATTTCAGGCCTGACTGTGCGGATAGCCGGGCGATAGACATGGTCATGGCTTTTGCGCCTCCCGATGACGGCTGGTGGATGTCCACCCCCGCCGGCGGAATATGGCTTTGGTGGTGTCGTCTATTTCCAGGCCGGTCGTTTGGGACAGAGCCAGCAGCTTGCCGGCAAGGCGGATCAAGTCGTAATCGTCAGTTTTGTGCGCGGTTTGCTGTCGGTCGATGTCGGCGCGGAGGCCCTTGATGATGGCTCGTTGGTCCGAGTTCTCTGCAGCCAAGTGCTCGATGTCTACGGCTTGGGATCGGAGTTGGGCATTGAGCGTATCCAGAAGCTGGCTCTTCGTCGCAAGGGCTGCAGACAAACGGGTATTGGCGTTGTACTGGCGCGCCCCAGGGGCCGATGCTTTGGCGGGTGGATCCGGCGCAGCATCCGCGCCGGGTGCGGGCGGCGCGCCCTTTGCCTTATGCCGCCGCCGACGATCACGCTGTCTGTTGGCGCAGCGGGCAGTGCAGAACCGCTGCGTCGTGCGCGACGGCTTAAAGCGCTCGCCGCATTCCCCACAAATCTTTCCGCTCACAGTTGTTCATCTACGCCGACCTGCCTTGCGACATGACTTCCCGTGAGTACGCGCTCACGGCGACCGCCTTGGATGCCAGAGGTGTGATGCGGTTGGAACGCGGGGCGGACGAATAGCCTGCTGGCTGGTCAAGGGCTGTTATGGCAACATGATGTGGCCGGCGAGGTTGATGGTGCTGCCTCGGTAGAGCAACTCTGCATTCATCTAGCTGGTCTGCGTGCCCCTCGGAGAAGTTGGATGCCCTTCCTGAAGCCGTTTTGTTTGAAAGCTCTGGACATGTCCAGAGTATGAGCGTTCAATGGAACTGAGATGGTTCCGGACGGTCTTGGAAGAGGGGCCGTGGGACGAACGGCGACCGGCTGGCAAACATCGGCGGCCGCAGGATGGGGTTCCGATGGACGACGCAGCTTCCGTAAAGTATTCGCCGGCGCGAAGCGCTGCAGCAGGATTCCTCGCACTCAATCTACCGAGCCGTCTTTCGTTGGAAGGGCTGTTATCGATTGTCGAAACCCTCCGGCATCGGCGGATCGAGGTCGCCGTTTCCGTGTCCCTGAACGGGGGATCGGTCTGCGGGTTGTGGCTGTCAACGGATAGTGCGGAGATAATCCTGCACGCGCCCACGCCGTCGGCACTACATCGTCAGCAGTTCATCCTTCACGAACTGGGGCATATGGTCCTCCGTCACGATGAGCTTGTGGTGTCCTCACACTATGCGGAGACTTTGTTTCCGAACCTCTCCGGCGAAAAGGTGTCGCGAATCCTGGGACGAAGTGACTTCCTGGATCATATCGAGGCCGCTGCCGAAACCTTGGCGGATCTTTTTGCTGCTGCCATCCGGGACAGCAGCCTCGAGCCGCGCTCGTTTGAACGGATCTTCGGATGATTCAGGGAATTGCTGCTGCCGTGATCTGGTGCCTGGCTCTGTGCCTCCTGCCGGATCTAAAGCGGCGCAAGGACAAGAGCATCCTGGCGGCGGCCCTAACCATAGCCACCGCACTTACGCTCAACGTTGACCTGATTTATACCGCGGGAGACCGGCTGCTCGGTAGCCGCAATCTTCTTGACCTCATAGCCAATATCCTCATGGTTGTGGGTATCTACTTCCTGTCCCGCGCGATCCTGCGGGCCGCTAATGTCGGCGAGACAGTAGACGCTCACAAAAGTGCAAGGCTTTGGACGCTTGGGACTGTGGTTGTGGCCCTCATTGTCAGCTTCAGCCTGATTGATGCTCCGCTGACTTCCACTTCTTTCATGAGGGATTTCGGAAGCCAGTGGCCGGCCGCCGTGTACTCGGGCGTCCAGTTCCTCTACATCGGCGTGGTGATGGCCATCACCGGCTTTACCTGTTTCAGGTTCCGCGGCGAGATGGCAAGGCCGTATTTTCGCGTGGCTTTGATGTTTATCGGCGTGGGCTGCGCTCTGGCTGTGGTGTTGGTCCTCGTCGTGCTGGGAATGAACGTTCTCCATCTCATAGGGGAGCTTGAGGCAATGACGCGTCTCTCCTACGTGTACGACGCCGCACTAGTGGCCGCCATGGTTTTCCTCTGCGTCGGCTTAGCCCTGCCGCCTGTCGCGCGTCGGTTGGAGCGCAGGTCCGATGCCCGTGCCTCAGCTATCCTCGTCGAACGATTGTCTGGGCTCTGGGACCGAATCACGTCGGAGCGATCCGAAATTCGACTAAATCTGACTCAAATTGTGGTCGACCGCCACGATGCACCCAAGCGCCGTCTTCATCGGATGTTGATAGAGATCCAGGACGCACTGTTCATGGACCCTCACCTTGCTCAATCGCTGACTCAAAATGATCTGAATGTTCTGCGAGAGACAGAGCAACATCTTGGAACCCGGTTGGCAGACCCCGAACATCGGCGACCAGGGGTCTCACGGAAAGGAGACACTTATCCGTGACTGACAGCGACAGTGGGATCCATGAACAGCCGCAGGCGAAACTCGCGCGGAAGCTAAATCTCCTACTGGATCTTTTTGAGGCCCAGGGATCATCGCCCCTGACGTATCCGCAGATCAGCAGGCACATGTTAGATCGCGGAACGCCGTTGTCTCGATCCCGCTGGGCCTACATGCGTGCCGGCGATAGTTCCATGGCGACGGACCCGCAGCTTCTGCAGAACCTCGCCGAATTCTTTGGTGTTGACCCCAGGTATCTTCTGGACGACGACGGCGAGATTCCCGACTTGGTGGACGCTCAACTCGAACTACTGCGCACACTGCGGGAAAACCGCGTAAGAAACTTCGCCGCAAGACAACTGCAGGGAATTTCCCCGGAGATGTTACTGCGGCTCCGAGAAGCCATCGACGAACGCCTGAAAACTCCCGAGGACGACGCCGATGCGTAGGGCCGCTGCAGCTGTAGCCATTAGCTGCGGAATTGCTGGCGCGGCCGCCTTTCTCGCGGCCGCCTATTTCGCCCGGCAAGTTGTGGTGCCCAAAACGCGGCGGAAGGAAGATCTGCAAATCCGTCGTGTCTTCCACGGCGCCGACGGGAAACTGGTGGTGGAGTTGCCGACATCTGCACGGACGGCGACCCGAGGGCGCTACAGCATCTGGTTTTCCAACGGCACGGGCCACGCCTGCATTGGAGATATTGTGTCGACGGACGCTAGCACCGGAACGGTAACCCGCGTAGTAGAACGGGTTGACTCCGGAGACCTGCAGACCGCCAGAACTGGCATCTGGAGCGGATACGTCTATTCGACGCCGGAGCCGTTGGGGCTGCCCTACTCGGACGTTCAGATTCCAGTCGAGAACGGCATGGCGCCGGCATGGAAGTTCACTCCGCCCCAGGCGTCCGGAGATTCCATTTGGGCGATCCATGTTCATGGCTTGGGCGGATCGAGAGCTGGCGCCCTCCGCGGCGTTCCTGTTGCGGACCGGCTGGGATACACCTCTCTGGTTGTTTCGCTCCGGAACGACCGGGATGCGCCTGCGTCCAAGGACGCCCGGTATCACCTGGGGCAGTCCGAATGGTGCGACGTTGAAGCTGCGGTGTCGTATGCCGTGGGGGAGGGTGCACACCAGATAGTTCTTTTCGGTTGGTCCCTCGGTGCCTCAATTGCTCTTCAGCTCGCGGCATCATCGGAGTTTCGTGACCTCATCTCCCGGCTCGTGCTCGATGCCCCCGTTATCGACTGGAGCGGCACTCTAGTGGCCAACGCCGGGTCCAGTATGCTCCCCGGTTTGGTTGCACGGCTTGGACTGCAGATCCTTGGGTCACACGGAACACGCTGGATTACGGGCCTGGACGATCCTTTGAGCTTTCATACGTTGGACTTTTTGGCCCGGGCCGACGAACTCAGTGTTCCCGTCCTCGTCATCCACAGCGAAGGGGACCGATCGACGCCCTTTGCCATTTCCCGCGAGTTCGTCACCCGACGTCCAGAACTGGCAACGCTGATCACTTTTCCCTCCACGGAGCACACGCAGGAGTGGAATGCCGATCCGGACGGTTGGGCCGCAGCGGTGGAGAACTGGCTCCGAAACGGTCCGCCGGGGCCTGCCGCGGTAACCTTCTGATTGAGGGACTTATGAAGCTTCGAGTCCCCGACCCCGGTAGGCCGTGCTTTTATCCATGCTCCAGCCAGCGACGATTCCGGTTCCGATCATTTGATCGCTAAGCTTGGCCAGCCGATAGTTAGGGTCGGCGTCAAGGGCGAGCTCCAGGAACTGATGGGCCTTGCTGCCTCTGCCTTCCCACCAGTTGATGAACGCAATGGCGGTCAAAGCTGGAGCCGAATGAATTGTGGCGCTGTGAGTGTAGGCGTGGACGAGTAGTTGCTCGGCCCATTCGATGCGGGACCACTGCGGCTTGCCGCGTGTTTGGGCTAGGAGGATCCGGTCCATGGGTTCGTCGATTCCGGGGATGTCGGCCATGAGTTGGTCGCGGATGGCGGGGAACTGGAGGTTCGCGATCAGGCTGATGGTCTGCTCGTCGTCCGGGTATGCCTTTGCGTCCAGCATTTCTGTCCACAGCGTCCTCGCCTGCTCCATCGCATCTCGATGGTTCAGGCATTGGATGGCGGCGACCCGGCTTTCAACGGCATCCAAGGTCAGGGATTCCTTGGTCGATGCTGGAAGCGTGATGCGGTTCGTGGGTTCGATGGTGCTGCCGCGGTAGACGAATTCGGCGTTGATCTGGCTGGATTGGGTGGCACTCAAGGGGAGCTGGACGCCCGTGTCAGGATCGCCGTCGTACTGTGACACTGTTTGATCTCCGACGAGGAGTCCTTCCCTGATGGTGAGTCCTCGCTCGGCTAGGGCGCCCGTGAGCGCAGCAATAGTTGCCGCCTGGGGCTTTTGATAGCCATTCATGGGCTCCGAGGTGTAGACGGCGAAGAGCACACCTTCAGCGCTGGTGTCGTGGCCGAGGTATCCTGCCACCATCTTTGCGTAGCTGATCTCGGTAGTTGGCTTCGGCAGGTCGACGCGGAGGGTTGGCCCTACATGGTTATCGGCGAGAGTGATGCAGACCAGGCTTTCCTGTGGCCAAAATCCTAAGGTGTGGCCAATGAAACTGAGGACGTCGGCGGGGGTTTTGATGGTTAGCGGTTCCATGTTCCTTTTCCTTCAGTGACTGGCTGGCACCGGGCGTGTCTGTCAGATTTGTGCGTCGTTCTGATAGAGGAATCACCGCTGGGTACGAGGGGCCGGAGTGCAACTTGGGGAACCGGGAGAGGGCCGAAATTTCGCGAGGAAATAAGCGACGGAGGAGCGCCGAATAAAAAGTCGGTCAGCTCCCGGCGCTTCGCGCCCTGGTTGCGCGGAGGACCCGCCCAGCGATGATGGGGATCAGAATGACAAACAGCGAAGATGCTTCTGGTCATTCATGGGCATGTTTCGGCGGCGCGGCATGACTCCGGTCGTCCCTTTGTTCGCGAAGAAGTTACCGCGTTCGATGGCAACACCACAGTGCCTCATAAAAGATTCGCCAGGTTCCAGCGGTTCGGCCGCTCGTCAGCATCTACTTGGAGGCGGCAAAGCCAATTGTGTGGTTATCGATCACGTTTGCGGCGAGCTGGGTGTTAATGCGGATGCCTCATCGCCTCATCAAGTTGCGAATTGGTTGGGTTCAAGTTCCAGCCTGCCTCCCATCCCGGTATGCGGTCGTCCAGGCGCTCTCGCCTACCTGGGTCCAGTGTGCCTCGGCGGTGCAGCCCACGCTGGGTGGCCATCCATGTCGCAAGGGTGTCCTCTAATCTTCGCGCTCCGGACTGGTAGTGCGGATGGCGACCTTCGAGTTGATGAAATCGGCGACCTCGGCCAGGCGTTGGTCCCACAGTTGAGTCTCTCTGGGTACCCGTGGTGTTCCAAGCCAGTCACCGAGGGCGGTCTGCATCGATTCCAGCCGTTCAGAGTTCAGGGTGTGTCGGCGTAGTTGTTTGCGTTGACCGGCGATCCACACAGCGAGAGCCTTTTCTTCTGGGTTCTTGGAGAGGATGCGGGGTGGCCGTTGGTGTTTGTGGAGGAACTCTTTTGCTTGCATCAGGCGTGCGTCCGAGGAGGGGCGCGGCGGCCTGCGCAATAACTCAGCTGCCGTTGGACGTGCTGGGCGATCATGGAGGACCAAACGCGCCCCCGCCAGCTCCGGGTTGCGTTTTACGAAGAGCTGGATGTTCTGGCGGACTCGACGACTTGGCACCCTGCAGGTGCGAGAAATCTGCTCAATTGTCACCCCGTTCAGGTACATCAGCTTCCACTCTGCCGTGGAGGTGCACGGACCCCAGTCGTCGGGGTCCTCCGCCTCGATACCTGCTGGAAGGGCCACGACCACAGAGTATTCCGTGACGGCGTTAGTGCGCTAGAGTTCGTTCGGTCCGGCAGGGGTAACGGCGCCAACCCATACCCAGCCCTCTCGCTGGATCTTGATGCCTGGTTCGAAGAACGATACTTTGACGGCCGTTTTGGTCCACGCTGTCGCGTGGCCCTTCACCCGGTATGCGCTCGAGGGGTAGCGAATCCAAATATGCACCCGTCGCGGTGCTGGGAACTCATGGACTGGATTGGACGGTAAATCCAGTTCAGCCTCCGTGAGCATCACCGGTTCCTCGCGCATCACCAGTTCCTCAATCCACCCATCCAATAACCGGTCGTAGTATGTTGGCGGGCTGCGCAATTCGATCCGGTCGAATTGTGTTCCCTTGGCCACGAGGTCGCTAGTGGATAGGATCGCGGCTTAGATCGCGTTTAGTCAGCGTTTAAGCATTCGATGGTTTCATTTCCGAATGGCTCTGTGATCTTCGGGATGGAAGCGGCCTATTTGGGGTCAGATGTCAGTGGCCGGCGCCGAGTTTGCCCCCGAGGCGTTCGCGCATGAGGGTGCTGGCGTCGTTGAGCCCGATGATCTTCACGTCCTTGCCATGGTGGTGGTATTTCTCGGTGATGGCGTCGAGGGCAGCAATGGTGGACGCGTCCCACAGGTGGGAGGCGTGCATGTCGATGATCACGTGGTCAGGGTCCAGGGCGTATTCGAATTGGGTGTAGAGGTCGTTGGAGGAGGCGAAGAACAGTTCTCCGTCCACCGCGTAGGTGACCGTTTCGTGGTCTCCTACTGTTTTGATCGACCGTTCGACTGTGACGAAGTGGGACACCCTGCGGGCGAACATGACCATTGCTACGAGTACGCCAACGCCGACTCCGATCGCGAGGTTGTGTGTTGCGACGGTGACGATGACCGTGGCGAGCATGACTATCGTTTCGCTTTTAGGCATGATCTTCAGGGTCCGGGGCTGGATGCTGTGCCAGTCGAAGGTGGCCACGGAAACGAAGATCATGACTGCGACGAGCGCCGCCATGGGGATGACGGAGACGATGTCGCCGAGGACCACGACCAGGATGAGCAGGAAGACACCGGCGAGGAAGGTCGAGATCCGGGTCCTGGCGCCGGAGGCTTTGACGTTGATCATAGTTTGGCCGATCATCGCGCAGCCGCCCATCCCGCCGAAGAAGCCGGTAACGATGTTCGCGACGCCTTGGCCCCACGCTTCGCGGGTCTTGTGGGAGCGGGTATCCGTAACGTCGTCGACGAGTTTGGCTGTCATGAGGGATTCGAGTAGGCCGACGAAGGCCATGGCTATGGCGTAAGGGAAGAGGATCTGCAGCGTTTCGAGGGTGAGGGGTACGTTCGGAATGAACAGGGCCGGGAGGGAATCGGGCAGTTCGCCTTTGTCTCCTACGGTCGGAATGGCAACGGCGGCGAAGACGGTGATCAGTGTGAGGACCACGATAGCGACGAGGGGAGCCGGAATTGCATTGGTCAGCTTCGGTAGGCCGAAAACAATGACTAGGCCCAGGACGACGAGCGGATAGACCAACCACGGGACGCCGAGTAGTTCCGGGACCTGGGACATGAAGATCAAAATGGCCAGTGCGTTGACGAAGCCCACCATCACCGACCGGGGAATGAATCTCATGAGTTTGGCGACCCCGGACAGGCCTAAGATGATCTGGAAGATGCCGGCGAGGATCACCGCGGCGATGAAATAGTCAACACCATGGCTAGCCACCAGTGGGGCGATGACCAGGGCGATGGCACCGGTGGCCGCTGAAATCATGGCCGGACGTCCCCCGACGAAGGCGATGGTGACGGCCATCGTGAAGGACGCGAACAAACCAATCCGTGGATCGACGCCAGCGATGATCGAGAAGGCAATGGCCTCGGGGATGAGGGCCAGGGCGACAACAAGTCCAGCGAGGACTTCGGTCTTGAGTCGCCGCGGTGACATGAGGATCTGTCTGACTGATTGGAGTTGTTCAGGGGTGAACGCCTCAGGACGTTCGGTTTGTGTGACGGCCATTTTTGGCTCCGTTCGTGGTCGAGAAGACGCGAGTGAGCGGCTTCACTTTTGCTAATGAATGTGGGGCGCAGCGCCGCGCCGGGAACGGGGGAATTAGTCTTGGAGGTCTCAACCCGAACACTCAAACCCTAACCTAACGTGATGGTAGAGTTGAAATTAGATGAGGACGGAGCGCTAATGACGGCTAAGACAAGGAGCACCAGCACCATGCATATCGGTGAACTTGCGGAGCGGACGGGCCTGTCCCTGCGGACCATTCGTCACTACGACGATGTGGGCTTATTGCCTGCAACAGCACGGACCGACGGGGGTTTCAGGGTCTTCTCCGAGGAGGATTACGAACGCCTCACTGTCATTAAGCAGATGAAACCCCTGGGGTTCTCGTTGGAGGAAATGGCCGAGATTCTTGCTCTTCTCGCGACCGATGAACATGCCAATAATGCGTCACATGTGATCGGAGCTTTTTTGGAGCGGGCTGTTCATCAGCGCGCCAAAATGGCACGGAATCTTGCGCAGGCTGATGAGTTTATTCAAAGACTCCGGGCCCCTACTGGGTGATTGCGATGACTTGGGCGTCCTGTTGGTGTTTTACGGGGCAAAGGTGCTTTGCGTCCCGGGGCTAGGGGTTTGACCGACGAGTTTGTACCAGTGGGCGGCTGTGGTCATGTCGACGCCCAGGATGCGCGCGGCAACGGCGGGCGGCACTTGGGCGATGATCGCGGCGCTGGATGCTTGGTGTGCCCCGGCGGGTGTGATTCCGAGCCGCCGGAGGCTTGCAGCAAGGCTCGATGGTAGCTGATGGGCGCCGTGCCGGGCCCCGGGGAAGACCCAGGTGGAGTCCTGATTAGATCCGCCGAAGCGGCGTCTTATGGTGGCACCGTTCAGGACTGCGCGGACCCACGGTGTTGCTGCTGCGGGGAGTTCCATTCCTATTGATCCGAGGCGAATTCGTGCGGATCCTTTACTGACGGTGAGGCCATCAAGTCTTAAGGCAGCTATTCGATGGACTCGGACGCCGTAGGCAACGGTGAGGAGGGCGGCTAAAGCCAACCTCGGGTCGAGCGCTTTGTCCGTGAGTGCTCGTTCCAGGGCGGCCTCGTTCTCGGGTCCGAGGCTTCCACCGATCTGAAATTCCAGGTGCGGATAGTCAGGCGCTGTGAGGGATCTGTTCGTCCCGGACACGGCGCACCACCGGATGAAGCTACGGATCTTGAAAGCATCTCTAGAGGCAGAGAGCGCCCAGGTATTGATGTGTTGCTGAGACGCGGTCCTGATGGTCTGCTGGTCGGCGTTGACATGATTTAGAAACGAAAAGACCAGGCGAAGTTCTCGCTTGTCGTTCGCTGCCTGCGTGTTAGTTATCGGCCCGCTCCGGAGGCGTCGCTGCTGGCACCATCGGATGAATTGGTGCAGCACCAATCGGTCGGAGGTCTGCGGCTGGGCTGCGGTTTGCTGACGGATCCATTGGTATAGTCGGTGAAGATACTCATCCCGTTCTGGAAGGACCCCAAGATCGACGAACAGTGAACGCACCTGGTTCACGGCCCGGGCGGTACCCAGCGAATCCAGATCTTCATGCCGTGCAGGGTGGGGGAGCGCGAGGACCTCTTTGAGGATGTTCCACGCCTTCTTGCGTTTGATCAACAGCAGCACATACGCGGCATCAGCGGCTAGGAGATGGTCTCGTGCCCGCACCAGCTCAGGACGCGTGGACAGAAGCGGTTCAGAGAACAAGGCGTTGATCGCATCCGTTGCCCGACAGCGTTTGCAAAGGCTCTGAAAATTCAGGTGATCCAGAGTGTCACAACGCGCGCAGGGGCGTCGTGTCTCCGGCTTATTCTTCCAGCAATAGTCGCAGTACCGAGTACCATCCCGGGTCCCCACGGTACGGCCGGGGTGTCCACAACTTGTGGTGGAAGGGACCTGGGAGTCGGCCACGATGGATCACTGAGTGATGCGTGCGGGACGAGGGCGTAAAGCCCGCGACCGGATGATGGAAGACGCGGAATCCGGTTTATTGGCTCCCGCAGCGGCCTTGTCTTGTTCGGCTTGGCCGAGATCGACTTTAACGATCAAGTCATCGGTGCTGCACCCGAGAATGTCGGTCAGCGCCATCAGCACGTGGAGGTTCAAGCGCTCCGGTCGCTCGGCTACGAGCCGGTACACCTGGCTGGGTGATAAGTGGATGCCGCGTTCTTCGAGCAATGGGATGAGTTTCGTGGTGCTGAACATCCCAGCGACCGCGAGCTGTTCGCGTAGATGCCATTCATATCCGATGATCCGGCTCATTTTGTCCTCTTTTCAAGGTGTTGAAACGTAGGGATTCTGGTCATCGCTTCATTCATCATGCGGTTCGCGAAGTCGTCGGAGACGTGCGTGTAGATACCGGTCGTGGACTGATAGGCATGACCGAGCTGGCGTTGAACGAATAAAGGGTCGTGTCCGTCCTCGATCAGGTGCGTCGCGTAGCTATGGCGTAGGCAGTGCGGCGACAACGCCGGATCCAAACCGAGGTCGTCCCGGTAAAGCGCGAACCGATCACTGAGCGAGCGTGTGCTGAGCCGGCCAGAGCGCTCCGAAAACCACAGAGCCGAACTCCTGCCAGTACTCATCAACGGCAGAATATCGGTCACGTAATCACGCAAAGAATCGACCGCCCACGGCATCACCGTCACCACTGTTCGAGGCTTCGGAGCCGACCCTTTGGATGCCTTCCCATGCCTGACCCGCACGAACCCGTACTCGCCAAACGAGGCCACCTTCGGATTGCGATACAGATCAGTGACATCAAGTCTGACAGCCTCAGCCGCCCGCACACCCCAGGCATAGACGACCTTGAGCAAAGTGGCGTCCCGGTACGCCGCCGCCGCGCCCTTACGACCGATAGACAACCGCGTCTGGACTTCCTCATCGGCCCGATCGAAAAGCAGCTGCAGCTCAGCCCGAGTCAACGGGCGTCGCCGCGGATCCCCTTCGTTTTGCTGCACATGGGGGCTGGTGTTCCACTCGTGACAGATCTGCACCGGATGCGATCCGAACCGTTCCTCGCACTGCTGCGCCCACCCGTAATGCGGTGAGCAAATGAAATCGCAGAAGAGGCGAACCGCGATCTGATAGCCCCGAAGTGTGCCCGGTGCGAGCTGCCGAACTGAAACCAAATCAATCATCCACTCATCAAAGGTGGTCGCCGTCCACTCCCACGGCCAAGTTTCAGCGTGCTTCTGAAATCGACGCACCATCAGCAACCGATCCCCGACAGTCTTCCGAACAAGTTGCCGGCCACCGAGCTGCTGGGAACTCCACCCCTCCAACATCGCGTCAAACACGGAGGAGTCTTCCTTGATGAAAGAAACCCCATCAACTAAATGAACCCCTGAAACGCCAAAAGGACGGCTCAACCCACACCCCGAATCGTTCGCTAAACGCACTTATCATGCATTAGACGCGAGAAATCATTGCGAGGTCAAGACCTAAACTGATCAAGAGGGCCGATCAGCACCATTCGTACATCAATACTGCCCTAGAAATCCGCATCTGACGCAACTCCACGTACTTGTTGCGGTATCTTTTTGACGTGCCGGCGGTCTTGTCCCCGCTCTGGCCGTATCCGTTGTTGATCAGTAAACTTGGGATAAGCCGTGCAGTATTTCACGGCCCCATGGTGCCGGTTGTCGTGGAGGTGGCCCCCAATTGTCCAGACACCCGGCACCGCCACGACAGGCCCCGGCACCGACCCTCAGCCGCCGGCAGCAATCGGCGCAGTGAGAAGTCGCCTAGACCTTTTGACCGGTGCGAATCACGATCAGCGCGGCCCCTTCCGGGATTAGCGCTTCCAAGGCCTCGCGGGCCCCATTGTAGGTAGCGCCACTGACAGTAATACGGCCTGTCTAGTGTCCCGGTAGTGCGTAAGTCCGTTGAGCTCCATTTTCAGATCCTTCACTAGTTTTTTCTGATCCACTTTCGGTGGGCACAGGGATTGAACGAAGCGAGGGCCGCGTTTACACCTCGGAACGTACATTCAAAACCAATTTTGCCGCTATATTCTCGGTATCAAGGAGCTTTTTGGCGCGTAACTATGACCGTAGGAGTTGGACAGTGGCGCAGCGGGTGGAAGTGGAATTGATCGTTGATTTGAACGGTCAAGCAGCTCAGGAAACCGTTCGCTTTGAGATTGACGGTACCGGTTATGAAATCGATCTGACGGCGGACTAGGCAGGATCCCGCAATCAGTTCTGGACGCTTACAACGAAGCTCAGAAGTAGGCCGCCGCTGGCGCCGTTCGGGTGACTTCATACGGTGAGGATGCGGTTGAGGTGTAGGTTCCGGCTGTGTGCTCGTGAATAGGTGCGCAGACGGTGAAATGCCGTGTTCGTGTGGATGTTTTGTCCGTGATCAATCATGCCTTTGGCTTGTTCGATGAGGATCCGGCTGCCAAGGGCCTCGCGCAATTGTTCGCTAGTAATAGCGGTTTGCATGGCGGTGCGTTTTTGCAGGAGGTTGATGGTTGCCACGTCGGTTAGCGCTTGTCCGATAGCGATGTCTTCGTCGGGGATTTTGCCGGCGTTGGTCCGGAATAGGTTCATCGCCCCGATAGTTCGGCCTTGTAATCGCATTGGGAAGGCATGGGCTGAACGGAATCCTTGGGATTTTGCGGCGTCGCTGAACTCGGGCCACCGGTGTTCGGTTCCGGCGATGTCGCGGATAGTGATGGGGGTCCCGGTCGTATAGCAGTCAACACAGGGTCCGGCACCATGTTTTAGTTGAAGTGCCTCAACGAGGTGGCTTTCATAGCTGGTGGATGCCAGTACGTGGAGAACCCCGTGCGGGTCAGGCCGGCGGCCGTGGCGTCGAGGAGTTCAACGGATTGCTCCACCAGTGTGTGGAGTAGGTCCGCCACGGCATAATCACCGTCCAGTGTGTTCGCGAGTTTACAAAGGCCCCACTGACTTGGCTAGTGCGTGTGCTCGGCATCATCGTTTTACGCGCTATCTAGCTGGCGAGAAGGGTGTAGGAATGGGTTTCCGGTACCAGGGGCAGGTAGTGGGGGTGTGAGATGAGGTATTGACGGGCGAGCGGGCATAGGGGGATGACCGCGATGCGGCGCCGGTGTGCGCTATGAAGGGCGGTTTCCAGGAGAACCGTATCGAGGCGGCGGCTGTCATACTGTTCATCCACGGCGGTGCGTAGTATCCACATCTGGTGTTCACTTATCCGGTAATCTAACGCACCAGCCACTTCCCCTCCCACGAATACTTCAAAGCGCGTTTCGGCG
This sequence comes from Arthrobacter sp. Sr33, assembly GCF_054511195.1. Taxonomy (NCBI): domain Bacteria; kingdom Bacillati; phylum Actinomycetota; class Actinomycetes; order Micrococcales; family Micrococcaceae; genus Arthrobacter; species Arthrobacter sp. Sr33. The sequence goes on from NZ_JBTNDD010000006.1 coordinate 169,437, forward strand.
ATATGGTCCCGAACGGTGGCACGGATTGGTGCTGTATCCGTCCTTGCGTGGGAGGATCGGAGCTGTATTTCCTCCAGGATCATCCGGTAGTTCTCCTGTGCACCGAATACCGGATATTCGTGGTCCAGTTCCTGGAATGTTTTATCGCAAAGCCGCAGTAGTTTCTGCGTGGTGAGCTCGGTGAGGTCTTCAGGACGCAGTTGAGGTGTTTCTGGGTCGGTAGGGTAGGAAAACCTGATGATTTCTTCGAGATCCGATGCCTGGCTCATGATCCCACCAACTCGTCGTCCGGATTCTGCGCCAATAGCGCGGGGCAAAGAGGCAAGACCGCAGGGGTGCTGAACACCACTGTTTGCATGGGCTTTTGTGCGGAGACGGATTCTCTCAGAATTTCGACCGCTGCAGAATCGACATGGTCGGCCCGCGTAAGGTCCACTGTCACCGGAGGGCCCCCAGTCAGTAACCGGGTGCGGTCAATAATGGGTAGAAGTGTGCGCCAGTCATCAGTGGTGAAGCATCCATTTACGGCGATGACCGCATTCGTGTGGTCCGTGTCCAATCGGACGAGGACTGTTAACTTGTGATTCATAAAATCACTCCATCAGGCAGAAAGCTTTGTGCGGCTCACTGCTGAACTCAATATAAGGCTATAACTAAACCGGGGTTTAGCACAAGGTCAACGGCTGAAATTAGCCAAGAGGCAAAAGCTGGATCAATCAGGGAACGAGTGGCATTGATCGCTGGGCGTAGGCGGCAGCCACCGGGTCAGACACGGGCTGCGGGCGCTGCCGTCGCCAGTTCAACCACTTGTCGGAAGTTACGCCAGTAGCGTTTGTTGATACCGATTACCAATCCTCTTGGGGTGCCCGGCACCCCTGCGTTAAGGGTCCGGTTCGCGATGTTGGTGTCCTGCGGCGCGGTGGGCACGGTTTGGTAGCGAGCCGTTGATATGCTTTTCGATCTGCGTCTGAATGTTCTCTTTCGCACGCGTGCGTGCACTCCGGCTTGTAGTGCCTCTTTAGCCCATTTTGAGGGCACATACCGGAATCGAGGCCCATCGGTGGACGATGGAACCAATACCTCCCATCCTTTGATCAGTGACTACTTGCAGGATCTGCTGCTGGACACCGTGGATGTGGAAGAGTTCTTGAACGAGCTGGTCCGCTTCTCCGTCAGCGCACTTTCGGAGGGCCCCGAGTTTCTTTGCGGCATTACTCTGTTGCGCCACAAAAAGGTCGGTACGGTTGCCAGCAGTAGTGAACAAGCGCAGAAAACGGATGAAATCCAGTACCAGTTCGATGACGGTCCGTGCCTGCGGGCTAACCGGGAGCAGCAGACCGTTCACATACCCGATATGCACAATGAGTCGCGGCAGCCCGCCTACACTCCCATCATGGTCTGGGAAAGAATCCGGTCGTCCGTCGCTGTCGCTTTTGATCTTGCGGGGGATGCCCGGGCGGCCCTGAACGTGTATTCGGATCGTCCGCACCGCTTCGACCGCCCGCTGATGGAGATTATCGAGGATCATGTCCGGCAGACGTCGAAAGCTTTCCGCTTGGCTGTGCGTTTGGCCCAGCGCACCGACAACGCGGCGCCTGGCTCACAGCTCACGACGCAGACCTGACCATTGACGAGATCTGGTTGCATTACTTCAGCGTCGGCGGCAACCTCAAAGCCTACGAACTCGATGCGTATCTCAACGGCATGTATCCGCTGCTGGTAGGGGAGCGGAACACCATCGCTCTGGCACTCAATGAACTGATCGATGACCTACCAAACCGCACCCGAGCCGAAATACGTGAACGAACCGTCCCAGGATCAAAATCTCTAGCGAATCACGTCGGTCGAGCCCTTCTAACAGGGCTAGATTCTTGGCGCGGTTTGGATCAGGATGGATGTGTCAGGCCGGGGCTCTCAAAGGTGGTGGCCCTGGCTAGAACCAACGAAGGGATGCAGTCATGGCGGACATTGGTGGAGCAGCAGACAAAGCCAAGGATTACGCAAAGGACAATCCGGAGAAGGTCGATCAGGGCAAGGAAAAAGCAAAGGACGCTTTTGATGGGCAGAAAGACGGCGACCAGAAGTAGCAAGAGCGTCGTTGTCTTAGGCCGGGCCCGTGTTTACTGGGCCCGGCTTCTTTGTGCTTCAACCCTCGCTGAAGTGTCCGCGAACGATGCTTTGCAAGACGTATCCGACCCGTGAATGCTTGGAGTGGCGCAGCACGATCGCCCCGGCAATCAATGAACTGATCGATGAACTACCGCAAGGCCGAAAAGCGGAATATTTGGACGACGCCCAGCAGGACTAAAATTGATGTCGGGACTGCCCCCGGTTTTGTTGACTCCTTGACCTAACGAGCTGAGGCTCGTGGAAGGATGTTGACCATGCCGACGGCTTATGGGGCGGAGTTCCGCCAGGATGTTATTGATGTGGCACGGAAGGGTGAAGCGCCGTTGGCGCAGATCGCTAAGGATTTCGGGCTTTCAGTCACGACGTTGAAACGGTGGCTCGCCATCGCGGATCGGAAGGAAACCGGGGTAACCCGTGCAGCGGATGACTCGGCCAAGATGCGGGACCTCAAGAAACGCAACCGGCTATTGGAGCAGGAGAATGAGGTGCTGCGCCGGGCCGCCGCGTATTTGGCTCGTGACATCAACCCAAAATGACATACCCGCTGGTCACGGACCTTGCCGCTGATGGTGTTCCCGTCGCGGTGACTTGCAGGGTGTTGGGATTCAGCAAGCAGGGCTATTACCGGTGGAAAGCCAACCCGGTCACCGACCGGGACTGGGCTGATGCGCATCTGGTCAACGCAGCACTGAAGATCCACGCCGACGATCCCGCGTTCGGGTACCGGTTCATCGCCGACGAGCTCCCCGGCAAAGGTTTCACCGCGGGTGAGAACAGGGTCCAACGGTTGTGTCGCGACCACCGAATCTGGTCCGTGTTCTCGCGGAAGCGAGGCTTGAACCGCAAGCCCGGACCACCGGTTCATGACGACCGGGTGCAACGGGACTTCACCGCAAAAATGCCGAACCAGCTGTGGTTAACGGACATCACCGAACATCCCACCGCGGAAGGAAAGCTCTATCTGTGTGCGATGAAGGACGTCTATTCCGGGCGAATCGTGGGCTACTCGATGGACTCACGGATGAAATCCCGGCTGGCGGTCGCTGCGTTGGAGAACGCGGTCCGCTCACGACGTCCGGCCGGAACTGTGGTGCACTCAGACCGCGGGTCCCAGTTCCGTTCGCGGAGCTTCGTGGAATCTTTGCGGCATCATGGGCTCACCGGCTCGATGGGAAGGGTCGGAGCCTGCGCTGATAACGCGGCGATGGAGTCCTTCTTCTCACTGCTGCAAAAGAACGTACTGGACCGCAAACGATGGAGCACCCGCCAGGAACTCCGGCTAGCAATTACGACGTGGATCGAGCGGACCTATCACCGACGCCGGCGACAACGACGTCTGGGAAAGCTCACCCCAATCGAATATGAAACAATCAACCGAACCGCGCTCACAGCGGCCTAAGACCCCGAGTCAACAAAAGCCGGGGCAGTCCCGTCCAGAATCAGATGTGTCGGCCGTTAGTACAAAATTCAGATGGGCTTTCGTCGCTTCATTTCCTGGTCTTGCGTGCGGGCGCAACTAGTGGGCGCTAGGTTCGAGGTTGGTTAGTGTCATTCTCCGCTCAGTGTTTGAAGCTTTTGACGACGGAATGTAGCGAAGATCCCGTCCGAAAGACAGCCTGCTGACGAATTGGGTAGAGTCGGTTTTGTACGCCGATCCCATCTCAATGTTGGAGGCGCTTCATGGCAGAAGTTTCTGTTCATCATGGACTGTTCAAAGACACGGATCTTCATGTCCATGACACCGGCGGATCTGGCCGGCCAGTTGTCCTGTAGGCGACGCGGATCCATCTAGATTTCGGCACATTGAACAATCCATCTGAAAGGCTTCACTGATATGACTGATCTTTCCGCCCTCGCTCTTGTATGTACCCTCACGCCGTCACCGTCGCCCTCGAGCAGCGAACTGATGGCCCAGCACATCCTCGACCATCTAGCAGAACAAGGCGTCGCCACGTCGTCCGTGCGGGTGATTGACTATGACGTTAAACGTGGCGTCCAGACAGATATGGGCAACGGAGACGAGTGGCCCCAAATCCGCGAAAAGATCCTCGCCGCAGACATTCTCATCCTGTCGACCCCCATCTGGGTGGGTCACCCTTCCAGCGTCGCCCAGCAAGTTATGGAGCGCCTCGACGCGGAACTGTCCGAGACGGATTCGCAAGGCCGGCCCATCTTGTACGGCAAAGTTGCCACTGTCGCTGTCGTCGGTAACGAGGACGGCGCCCACAAGACCATTGCCGACATGATGCAAGGACTTAACGACGTCGGGTTCACCCTTCCCGCCCAGGGCGGCACGTACTGGGTGGGTGAAGCCATGCAAACCATCGACTTCAAAGACCTCGACCAGGTCCCGGACCCTGTTGCTTCCACCAACGCGGGCCTAGCACGCAACGCGGTCCATCTCGCCCGAGCCCTCAAAAATGCTCCATACCCAGCGGAATAGATCCTCCTCGACCTAAGCGATCATCTACTGACGGTTAGACGTTCTCTTTGAGTCGGGCGAAAACCGCCAGTAGTCCCGTTCCTTCCACCCACAGGGAACGCCAATTGGAGACCGATCTAAAAGTTTCGGTTCGGGTCGTTTGACGTGAATCAAATTGTTGGGTCAGCGCAGATGGAGCTGGTCGTTAGTATGCTGACTGTACGGATAGTAGGTTCCATGCGCGTCAAAGCACAGGATGGGTTTGGTGAATCAACCAGCCCAGCAGCAGAAAGTACCTGGTACGCAGGCGGAGATGACGCCGACACCCGATTGTGGGGAAGACACTTACCGCGGTAGCGGAAAATTGACGGGGAAGGCCGCGGTCATCACGGGCGGGGATAGTGGGATAGGCCGTGCTGTTGCTATTGCGTTTGCCCGCGAAGGAGCCGACGTCCTCATCTCTTATTTGAACGAGCACGAGGATGCACAAGACACCGCGCGTCTGGTCGAGGAGGCGGGGCAAAAAGCCGTCCTGATTCACGGGGAGCTCTCCGAGCCAGCACATTGCCGGGAACCAAATACGGTCAGGGACCGCTGTTACTGCGTATTCCCATCCGGCAACAGGCGGTAGTGCTGTCCCCTGAACATAAGCACGAAGTACTCAAACAGTCCCCGGACCCGTTCTCTCCGGCCAGCGACGAAAACGCGCAGCCCTGTTACATTTCGAACCCCGGAACTCCCTCATTTCGAAGGGAAAGGAACGAACCGTTCGGCGCGCGTTGCAGGAACAGGTCCTCGACACGCACAGCCCGGTTCACCGCCTCGCTGAGTCCTTCATTCCGATCATGAACGAAGAAGCCGGGCAGCTGATGAAGGACGCCGATGCCAGAGGAGAACTGGTTTGGGATGACTTCATCGAGACCTGGGACAAGGTCGTGCGGCGAGTAGTCTTCGGCGACGCTGCACGCGAAGACCACGAGCTGACCGACATGATCACCGAGTTACGGTCGGACGCCAACTGGGCCTTCCTCAAACCAGTCCGCAAAAAACTGCGCACCCAATTTCTGGCCAAGGCACGAGACCGGATGCTCACCGCCGATGCCCGAAGCCTGGCTCACATCATGGCCAACACCATCAAAAAAGACGGGGCGGCACCGGCCAACCAGATCCCGCAATGGCTGTTTGTTTTCGACCCGGCAGGAATGGCGACATTCAGGACCTTAGCGGCCCTGTCCACCCAGGAACGAACGCTGGACCGTGCACGTCAGGAAATCAGCGAGGACACTTCAAACCGGAAGCACCTGCCCTACCTGCGGGCATGTGTCCTGGAAGCGCTGCGGTTATGGCCCACAACACCGCTGACCCTGCGTCAGACCACACGAGAAGTCTCTTGGCACAATGGCACCATCCCCAAGAACTGCGGCGTGTTGATCCATGCCCCGTTCTTCCACCGCGACGAACGCCACCTCCCGGGTGCTCACCGCTTCGAACCCGGACGGTGGCAGGAAGATCACCAGTCAACAGACTGGGCGCTTGTCCCATTCAGCGACGGACCAGTGGTCTGTCCGGGCCGTCAGCTGGTCCTGATGCTGACTAGCGCCATGCTCGCTCACGTCGTCGAGTCAAGGGAGATCACTCTCAAACACCCTCATCCCCTGGACGCGGCCGCACCACTGCCGGGGACCCTCAACAATTACAGGCTCCGGTTCGGCGTCCACAGCTAGTCCTGACTGAAATTAGGTCCCTTCAACGTCGACGGGTGGAAATTGATTGCTTTAGGTTCGTTCTCCGCCGGAGGCGCTAATGCCGGGTAGGTACTCTTCGGGTAGCTCAGAGACGGGGATGATGACGATGTCTTGAACTTTCCAGTCCATGTCGATACAGGCCTGGCGGGCGTCCTCGAGGTGTTGGACTTTGGGCATCCGGCGGCTGTTGATGACGACGAAGGATTCAATATGGTATACGTGGCCCTCGTCCCGGATGCGTGAGCGGGCATCTTTGACCCACCGTAGGTTACGCAAATAAACGTCGATGCGGCCGCCTAGGGGGTCCGGTTTGGAGTCATCGAAGGTCCTCGCGCGGGTATCGACGAGCCCGCCGACTGCTGCGCGAAGGTTCTTTATACCGTCGCGGAGGATGCTCAAAGAAATGAGAAGGGCCGCGGTGGAGTCGGCCCACCACAGTCCTAGGCCTATACCGAGAACGCCGACGACAGCCGCTACCGCAGTGGTCCAGTCGGCTTTATTCATGTCCGCGTCCGCGTACAGCACCTTATCGTGGAGCTGTTTAGCGAGTTTCATTTTCACCCAGCCGAGATAGACGGGCGGGCCAGCGGTGAACAGCATGACGAGGATCATCAGCCAGCCCAGCCAGAAACTGTGACCAAATAGTTCCACGGCGCCGATGGTCGGGTGCTCCGCCGTCACCAAAGCTATTCCTGATTCGATGAGCAGGTAGGCGCCCATGACGAACAGGGCCACGGCGGCTACCAGATGGGCTATTCCCACTGCCCGGTGAAACCCGTATGGGTGGTTCTCTGTAGGTCGTTTCCTAATAATCCGGGCGGCGACGAGGAAGGAAACGGGAGGCAGGAAGGAAAGCAAGTCTTCGATCCAGGCAGCTTTCATGGCTTGCGAATTACCGAGTACTAGGAACACCAGTGTTGTGGTGACGGCGAGGAACCCGATAGTGATCCATTCGAACTTCACCGCCCGACGTAGCGCGGCCTGCTGTTCCTGTGGCAGCTCGGTGTGCCCAAAGCGCGGGGGCCCCGAGGCCGGGCTCACGGCGACACTTCCTGTTTCAGCAAGAACCGGTCCAATTCCAGAAGGAATGCATTTTCTCCTCTGGGCACGAGCATCACATGTCGAACGGTCTGCCCTTGCTCGTTGACGGATTCGACATAGGGGCGGGTGACTCCGGCATGGCTGCTCCACGGTGTGTCATCGTGGTATCCGCCGATCGCCAGATCAATACGGCCTTGTTCGATGCTTTCCGCCAGATCATGTTCGCTACCTTCGGACCATTGGATGTCCGCCCCAACGGTCGATGCGAATTCCCGCACCAGATCCGGCTCCATTCCCTGTGGATCGCCGCCAGATAGGGTGTCCACCCACCGGTCATTTTCGGTCACGCCCACACGAAGCGTCCCACCGGACACACTCTCTAGAGTTCCGTCCGGGTCAGAGGGAATCGATAACCCACAACCACTCATTAGCAGCACGCTGACTCCCGCAGCTAGTCTGCCTAGGTTTCTCATGGTTCGAAACTACTCCCTCGGAGCCCGTTATCCGGCGTATAAACGCGCATCAGCAAGAATGAGCTACATAGTAAGTGGATTGTTCACCACGGCCTCCACTGTTTCCTGAAGCCTTTGTTCACTGGCCCTGCGTAGCTGCGCCCCCGCCCAGGTAGGACGCGGTGAGCCGAAGGGGAGTGGGTTACCCGACGAAGGTTGCGGGTTTCTGGTATAGGCGTCGACGAGCGACTGGGTGATACCACCACGCGCAGAGGTGACCGCCTAACTCAATCCGTTTTCCTGCCGCACATACTCGCGCAGCAGACCCAGCGCGTGCTCGCCGGCCGGGCCTTCGGCGGTGAGGGCCTTCTCCATGGTTATAGCGAGCTTCTTTCCGGCGGGGAACGGCGGCAGCAGCGGAACATCGGGATCGGTGACCACTTCAAGCACGAATGGGCGGTCGGCGGTGAGTGCTTCATCCCATGCGGCACCGAGTGCGTCCGACGAATCGACCCGGGTGCCAGAGAGCCCCAGCAGGCGGGCGTATCCGGCGTAGTCGAAGTCTGGCAGTGCCTGGCTGTCCTCGAACCGGGGTTCGCCTTCGGTTTCCCGTTGCTCCCAGGTCACCTCTGCAAGCTCGCGGTTGTTCAGCACGCACACCACAAATCCGGGATGAGCCCAACTCCGCCACATCCGGCTGACAGTGATGAGTTCCGCGACGCCGGTCATCTGCATGCCACCATCCCCGGTTAATGCCACCAAGGGGCGGTCAGGGTATGCGAGTTTCGCTGCTATGCCGTAGGGCACGGAGCAGCCCATGCTTGCCAGGGTGCTGGAGAGGTGGGCTGGCACACCGCGGGGTAGCGAAAGCTGGCGGGCATACCAGTACACGCAGCTGCCCACATCGACGGCTATCTGTGCGTCCTTCGGCAGCCGCCCGTTTAGTTCCCGGACTACGAGCTCGGGATTGACCGGTCGGGCTGGCGTTTCCGCGCGTTGCCGGGCCAAGGACCGCCAGGATCGCACTGCCTTCTCGACGTCGGCACACCATCGGTCGCCACCGGTCAGTTTTGGTAGCAGGGCCCGCAGGGTTTCGGCGGCGTCCCCGGTGAGCGCCAGCTCCACCGGGTACCGGTTGCCGATGACTTTCGCATCAATGTCGATCTGCACTGCCCGAGCCGCGCCCGGCGGTGGGTAGAACTCCGTCCACGGGTCGTTGGAGCCGACGATCAGTAGGGTGTCGCAATTGCCTAGCACGAAGGCACTGGCGCTGGTACCCAAATGTCCCATGGTTCCGGCAGCGAGAGGTAATGATTCGTCCACGTACGGCTTGCCTAGCAGGCTGGTGACGATTCCGGCGCCCAGCTTCTGCGCTATCGCGACCACCTCGTCCTGGGCATCTTTTGCTCCTTGCCCGACCAGCAGCGCCACACGGGATCCAGCGTTAAGAAGCACGGCCGCGTCGTCCACATCCTGCATATGCGGAACGGCCCGGCCGGGATTCCAGATGGGAGCGGAGGGGATGACACCGTGGGTGTGTTCCATCTCCGGTGCGGGTTCCTGCTGGACATCGTGGGGCAGGATGACGACGGCGGGGGACCGGGTGGCGAGTGCGGCTTTGAATGCCCGGTCGATCACCATGGGTGCCTGCTCGGGGCTGTCCACCTGTTGGCGGAACGCCGAGGCAACGTCCTTGAAGAGGGTCAGTAGGTCAATTTCCTGCTGGTATGCGGACCCGAGAACGCTTTGACTCTGTTGCCCGATAATGGCGACCACCGGAACGCTGTCCATCCGGGCGTCGTAGAGGCCGTTGAGCAGGTGGACGGCCCCGGGGCCCTGCGTGGAGGTCATCACGCCCACCCCGCCGGTGTACTTCGCGTGCCCCACCGCCATGAACGCAGCGTTCTCCTCATGCCGGGCCTGAATGAACTCTGGTTTACCGGACCTGCGTAGGGCCCCGAGGAACGCGTTGATGCCGTCACCGCTGTAACCGAAAATGCGTTCTACTCCCCAAGCCTGTAGCCGTTCCACTACCAGGTCCGCAACGAGTCGTTCAGTCATGCTTACTCCTCAACATTTACGGTCGAAGCCACCCTAATCCTGGAGGCCACCCTCTTGGCGGTGAAACCTCCGGGTGGCCTCGCGCCCGGGTTTTGTGTGGCTCTGATCTTGTGCTGTACTGCGAGGTTCCGTGTTGTGGCTAGTGGTTGCGGAGTTTGGAAACCAACTGTTCCTTCTTCAACCCCGAATACCCGCTCAAGCCAAGTTCCTTGGCCCGACCTTTAAGGTCTTGAACTGTCCAGTCTTCATAAGACGCTGCCTCGCCGCCTACACGGCCGACGGATGAACGGCCTCTCTGGCTGGCGGCATTGGAAATGCGCGCTGCTTTTTCCTTGGATGCACCCTCGTCGCGGAGTTTTTCGTACACTTCGGGATCTTTCAGGCTCTTCGATCCACGTCCTTGAAGACTCATTTCTGATCACCTTTCCTTGACACGGTGCAATCTGTTGGCGCAGAAGCTTGTGTGGTTCCTTACACTCGGTCCACCAGCTCCGATTCGCCGAAATCACGGGCACGGTGAGCGCAGCAGAACATGGCATCACCGTTTTCCACTCCATGCCCAAGCACACAGCAACCGCAATGAGCACAGGTGGGTGCCAAATCCTGGATGGCGCACTCGAAACTATCGAAAGTCTTAAAGTCTTGCATGCGCATCCATCCGCCGCTGATAGTTAGTGGTTTGTCGTAGTCGGTACCGCATGTGTCGCAGATCGCCATCGTCCGCACTCCTTAATAGTTTTCGTCGGTCTTATTCAGTAGGAGATGAATTCGACGAGTTCGCCGACGCGGTCCTCTGGATAGTTTCGGGCTATGTCTGCCTGGGTGAGCATTCCGATGAGTTCGTGTCCATCGATGACCGGGAGGCGGCGGACTTTGTGGTCCTGCATGGTGCGGATGGCTTCTTCCACGCTGTCGTCGGCCCCAATGGTGACGGGCTTTCCTTCGGCAAGTTCTCCCGCAGTTGTAGTGCGTGGATCGTCACCGTCGGCTACGCATCTGATGACGATGTCTCTGTCCGTCAGCATCCCCTTCAAGCGCTGGTCTTCACCGCAGATGGGTAGAGATCCGACGTCGAGTTGTTTCATTTTCTGGGCTGCTGATTCCAGGGTTTCCTTTTCCCCGATACATTCAGCGCCGCCGGTCATGATGTCGCGTGCGTTGACCATTTTGAGTACCTGCTTCCTTAGCTGTTGCTGCAGTTGAACGGATGAACCTAGCTTGGGTGGGCGGTCTAAGTGGCGGTGGTGTTGCGTTTCGGGGCAAGGATGAGAACGAGTACCGTCATGCCGACGGCGAGTCCAAGACGAAGCCAGTTATCGGCCGCGTTGACTGGGACGAAATTGGCTGCGGAGTCATGCGGGACAATCAGCCCGAAGACGAACAACACTGCGTAAATGATGCCGCTCCAAAGAAGAAACCAGTAGGACCCGCTTCTGGTGCGCGCCAGGGCTACGCCGACGACGCCGAAGGGCAGGTGCACGATGTTGTGAAGGACTGATACCTGAAAGAGCCCTAGTAGCTGTGCTTCGGATATGTGCACAGCGAAGCTGAGCTGGTCATAGTTGGTGGTAATCCCCGGCACGAACCCCAGCACTCCGACTAGCAGAAAAACAGCCCCGACCGCTAGGGCAGCTATCTGCAGCGCTGTTCTCCCCGTGGCTTGCTTCTCGCCACCAATACGTTCGAACACCATGATCGATTCCCCCCTCGATGCCGGTACCGGCCGATTGCCGACAGGAGTGCTATCGATATCCACACTGGCACAACCACAACTTAATAGGAAGCATGCTTAGGTATCCGGTGGTGCTCCGGCGCACATGGAGTCACCGACCATAGTGGCGGCCCTCCGTTATTGAACGCCCATTTTCGTAGTTCATGGCTGGCACCACCGCGGTGGATTCGCCGCCAGGTTCCCGCGTTGTTCGACCGCTAGTTGTCGAGAATCGGCGTAATCCGGTTAGTATCTCCTCTGTGAGGGCGGTCCTGTGGAACTATTTCTAGATGGACGAGAGACGAAACACCGGAGACAAACTACGGGGTTTAGGGGGCACGGGAAAGCGTGAGCTGAATGGACATGGCAGCCCGGTACGGCTGACGAGCGAAGATTTGCGGGCTATCGGCAGGCGCCGAAGAAGCAGGTGCCAGCCCGCGATCCGTTCGGATTAGCGGTGTCGCATTGCGCTGTGTGTCCGGCCCGGCATTGACTGCACACACCGCAAGACATCGTCGAACACACAATGACCCGGTCGCTGGGGCTGAACCTCCGGACAGCGGAGCCGACCTCGGTCACCACTCCCACCGCTTCATGACCCAGGATGGTGCCTTCCTTCATCCCTGCCATGGTGCCTCGAGTGAGTAGCAAATCAGCGCCGCAGATAGCGCTGCGGGTGATCTGCACAACCGCGTCGTGGGTATCCTGGATAGAAGGATCCCCACATTATCGAGCCGGATATCGCCTTCACCGTGCCGTACAAGTGCTTTCATGAGAACTCCTCGTGCCGGGTTAGGTGGGCTGTGCATGAGTTTCCCACGCTACGACCGCACCTGAAGGCTTGCACGCGCTTGCCTGTAGGGGACGTAGTCCATAAAGCGTAGGCGCCTAACCTACTAAGACTCGTCTGTCTCCTGCGGCTGCTGTGCCGCAAGTACATCACGGCGGTCGAGTTCTGCCGACCGACAGGGACGACTGGAATCAGCCGTGACCACATAAAAGCTCTCGACTCGGGGTAAAGATGGAGCCGTGGTAGGACATTAAGTGTCGCGGGCATCGACGGGGAGCCAATATTCGACGGAGGTAAGGGCTGCTGCGATCCGGATAATGCGGACGTTGCTAGGGAAGTTAGGAGTCGATCCGGAACTGTGCATCGAGTCGCCTCTATTGAGGATGGGACGGGGTCTGTGTGTGGGTGGGCGCGGCCCAAAAGTTCGCCGGGTTTACCCGGTGTGCCAATGACGGCGAATGAGCTCCTCGCGAGTAGCTTCGTCCTTTGCAAACTTCCCGTTGTCGGTGTCGCGTAAGCCCGCGAGCAACGCGTCGATGAGCGCACCGGGGAAGACGCCGTCGGCCTCGAAAATTTCCCGTTCGGCCTCGAGCGCGTCGGCCGATTCCGAGCACGAGGCAGGTAGTCGTTCGAAGTCGTCGTGGGTGGCGGTGCTGAGCCTCTCGGCCAGCTCCAAGCTCCCGGGATCACTTAGCCCGCGCTTCGCCGCGACGGCCATGCCGGCTAGGAGAAGGTGTACGTCGGCCGAGCCGTCGCCGAGTCTAAGCTCGACGGTCTGGGGGTCCGTGGCGGGTCGGGGAACGGGCTCGGCATTGCCAGGATTAGCGTGGGCGACCATGCCTGCCAACACGTCCCCGCCCCAGGCCAGCGGGACCCGAACCAGACCAGTGCGGTCCTTCATGCCCCAGCAGATGTCCTCAGGTGACTCGTCACCGTCGGTGAATCGCAGGTAGGACGTGGGGACAGTGTTACCGAACGCGGTCAGCGCCCTGGCCACCGAAAGGTAGCCAGCGATCAGCCGGCGCCCGGTGTCGTTGATTCCATTCTTACCGACGATGGTGCTGGCGCCGCTGCGCACCAGCCGGCTATGGATGTGCAGGCCGTTTCCTGCGCCCTTCCCGCTCACCAAAGGGGCGAAGGTCGCTTCAAGACCATGGGCGTGGGCGACCTCGCGCACCACCCACTTCGCCAGGACAAGGTTGTCGGCTGCCTGCTCCAAGGGCACAGGTTGAAGTTCGATCTCATGCTGGACCAGCTGACGGTCGTCCTCGAGGATGTTGCCGACCTCCCCGTGGGCATACTTCAATGCCACCCCCATCGAGCAGAGATGACCTAGCACCTGCTCCCGAACCCGCTGATGCTTCGAAAAGGGCCCCGACTCCTGATAGCCGCGCTCCTCCTCGACGGGATAAATCCGGTCAGGCGCGTCAACGAGGTAGTACTCCAGCTCGCCGAAGGCTTCGAGCGTCATACCCGTCTCCTGCGTTAAGGCCTCAGCAGCGCGGCGCACAATTTGCTCCCGGGCGTAGGACAGCGGCTTCCCGGCCTCGTCGTAGAAAGAGCACAACACGTCCAGCGAGCACCGCTCGCCGAAAGGGTTGAGGAAAGCGGTGCGGTGACGCGGAACAATGTAAACATCACTGCTGTCGGGGTCGGTGCCAGCAAAGACACTCGAGCCGTCCACACGCTCACCCCGCGTCAGCACCTCGATGAGATGGTCGCGCGAATTAATGGGGAAGGCCACGGTCTTCAGACGCCCGTCGCCGGCAACGTAACGCAGGTTCACCTGATGCAACCCCAGCTCTTCGACGGCCCGCACGAGATCGTCGGCAGTGAAGTCGGCCGACGGCTTGCCGAGCAGGCGGACAATCGGGTGAGGTTCGAACGCGTCGCTGGTCATACTCCGTTCTACCAGCTTCACGACGCGGAGGCCCGCGAACCCTCGGACCTTTCTATTGACACTGATGCGCAAACCACTCAAATGCCAGCGACAGCAGTAATCCAAAATTCGACGTAGCCGCCCAGCCGCTCACGTCGCGGTACTGACTCGGCCGGTTATCCCCAGTGAGGTTGGGCGTCCGGCGTCAAAGTGGTCGGCCATATGAAACGACAAACCGAGCTGTCTGTTTCGGTTCTCTTGAAGCGCCCTGGGTTTGATGGAGACCTCTGAACTTGGAAACGAGAATAGAGTCAAGGCAACGAGTCAGGGATGGGGAAGTCGACGGCACGTCGGTGTTCGCCGGAGGAGAAAGCTACCGCAGTTCGGATGGTTCGGACCTTGCGGGCGGAGTTGGGTACCGGTTCCTGAACGAGGCCGATCGACAGTGGGAGGCTAGCGTTCACCGGATGGCTTTCTCCTCCCAAGTTCGGTTCTCGGTGTCTGCGCACCGACGCACACGACGGCGCCGATCTGTCCTTGAGCGATTTCAATGGAATCCTAAACCTTTCAGACAATCGCTGACGTCTTCGGTGGGATATGTCCGAAACACCCGAAGCGGCGCATCGCGGGCGTCAGGGCCGCCGGATTGATTGCACAAGTGGTTGACAGAAGCGCTTCTCGGGTAACAAATGATAAGTACCCTGTGTGAAGTTTAAGATACCTGAAAATCCGCGAGAGCAGGGTGGAGGAGATTAGGACATGACACGAGGGTCACGAACCGTTCGCTCACTTTCACTCATCAGCGTCACAACCTTGTTAGTTACCGGATGTGCCACGGGGACCGGGACCCAGAGCACACCGGACGCGGACTTCAACGCTGAGAACGCGATCAGCGGGGAACTAAGCGTGATGGGTTTCGGTGCTAGCGACGAAATTGCGGAAAGCAGGCTGGAATTGGCCGAGGCTGAGCTCCCCGAAGTGGAGATTAGTTTGGTTGAAGGCGATCTAGATATACAGCAGTTCCTTTCTGCTGTCGCCTCCGGTGAACCGCCCGAGCTTATTTACGCGAATCGGGACCAGTTGGGCACTTTTGCCTCTCGGGGTGCGATCATGCCCCTTGACGAGTGCATGGATGCTGAAGGCATAAACGCTGATGACTTTCGTGAACCGGCCATGAACCAAGTAACGTTCGAGAACGAGGTGTACGGGGTTCCAGAGTTCAATCAGGTCCAGGTCACTATGGCCCATACCGGCTTGTTGGAGGATGCCGGTTTGACGCTGGCGGATGTCGACGGTTCCAGCTGGGACGGGTTGACCGAAGCTGCTGAAAAGGTGTTCGCCACGGATGACGGTGGCGGGATCAGCGTTATCGGATACGACCCGAAGCTGCCTGAGTTTCTTCCTATCTGGGCTCGAGCCAATGGCGCCAATTTACTGTCCGAGGATGCGCGTACCGCACAGCTTAACGATCCAGCCGTCGTGGAAGCTTTGGAGTTCGCTGCCGGGCTTTACGACATGCAGGACGGATTCAGTGCGGTGAAGGCCTATCGAGATTCTGCCGACTTCTTCGGCTCCGGGAATCAGTTTGCTGCCAGCACGCTCGGAGCAATGCCAATGGAACAGTGGTACATCAATATTCTCAACGATGTTTCTCCAGAGGCTGAGATGGCGTTCACCACGGTCAAAGACACTGCCGGTGAAGACCTGAGCTTTTCCAGCGGATCGGCCTGGGCGATTCCTGCTGCAAGTGGTAACCCAGAGGCAGCCTGCCGGTTCATTCAACAAATGACCAGTACCGAAACCTGGGTGATGGCCGCAGGGGTGCGGGCAGAGGCACGGCAGGCTGAAGGGAAACCTTTCACCGGACTGTTCACCGGCAACCAGACTGCCGATGATCAGATCCGTGAGCAGTACGTGAAGCCATCGGATGATGCCAAGTGGGACGAGGCGATCAACGCTTCATATGCAGCAAACGAAGCATCATTTTCTCTCCCTGCGAATCCTGCAGACGCTGAATTCAAAACTGCCTGGCAGGATGGTGTCAACCGGGTGCTCAACGGGCAGCAAGATCCTCAGGAAGCGATGGATCAGGCTCAAGAAGAAGCGCAGTCTGCGTTGGATGAAGCGTGGAGTAGCTGGGATGAAGAGTAATCAGTGAGTCAGAAGGTGGCGCTTCTGAAACAGGGTCGTGAAGGGAACTTGCGGCCGGGACAACGGGCGGCGCGGCTTCGCACGACCCGGGCTGCCTTGTTGTTTTTGAGCCCGTGGATTATTGGGTTTCTGATTTTCACCCTGTGGCCCGTGCTGTACAGCGGGTATCTGTCACTGACTGACTACGACGTGATCAATACACCCAACTTCATTGGGATAGAAAACTATCTCCGGCTGATCGAGGATCCGAAGGTTAGCCTCGCTTTGTGGAATACGTTCATTTACACCGCGCTCTCAGTGCCGGTGCACGTGATAGTTGCCCTGCTTCTGGCGTTGCTGTTGAACCGGGCAGGCCGCGCTTCAGGCTTCTTCCGTACCGTGTTTTACCTGCCCAATATGACCCCCCCGGTGGCCATCGGAATCCTCGTGTTGTTGTTGTTCAATGGCCAAAACGGTCTCATCAACGACGTTCTCGGCTTTTTCGGGATTGACGGACCATCCTGGACGACTGATGCGAACTGGATAAAACCTGGGCTAGTCCTGATGAGTCTATGGACGCTGGGCGCTTCAGTCATCATTCTGCTCGCAGCACTGCGAAACGTCCCGCAAGAACTGTACGACTCCGCTAGGGTCGACGGCGCAAACGCGTGGCATACCACCACCAAAATCACCATCCCCATGGTCAGCGGCACCCTCTTTTTTCTGGTGATCATCAATACCGTCGCTGCTTTCCAGACGTTCACCGAGGCTTACACCGCATTCTTCGGTTCCGGCAACAGTACCTACAGCAACGACGCCGCTCTGTTCTATGCGATCTACATTTTCCAGCAGGCCTTCGAGTTCCTGAACATGGGATACGCCTCAGCAATGGCATGGCTGCTCTTCGTTCTCGTCATGGCGGTGACCGGCCTGCAGGTGGTGATCAGCCGCCGGCTGGTCTATTACGAAGGGGGGAACAACGATGCCTGACATGCAATCCGGGCTAGTTCCCCCACTGGATACACGCCCGGTGAAGGCTGAACCGCCTTTGTCTCCTATTCCCACCATCCGTCGTGAACGGCGCAAACCCACCGCCAGGATTCTCACGTGGATCGCACTCGGCGTCGCGACGGTGATCTTCACCTACCCCTTGTTGTGGCTTCTCAGCGCCTCGTTCAAACCACGTTCGGACGTCTTTGACAACAAACTCATCCCGGAAACCTTCACCTTCGAGAACTACCTGACCGTTTGGCAAGAGGCACCGCTTGCACTATGGATGGCCAACACGGTTCTGGTTACGGTTCTCGCGGCCCTGAGTGTGACCATTTCCAGTTCACTGGTGGCTTGGGGATTCGCTTACTTCCGTTTTAAAGGACGGAACCTGCTGTTCGGATTCGTCCTTGCCACCATGATGCTCCCCGGCGCCGTCACCATGATCCCCACATTCCTCATCTGGAACGGGTTGGGCCAGGTGGGGACACTGACCCCGTTATGGGCTGGGAACCTCTTCGGCAGCGCCTTTTACATTTTTCTCCTGCGCCAGTTTTTCCTCGGATTACCCCGTGAACTCTTTGAAGCCGCCCGTATCGATGGCGCAAACAACTGGCACATCTTTTCGAGAATCGCGCTCCCGCTATGCCGACCGGCCCTGGTCGTCACTCTATTGTTCGAGTTTCAGGCCGCGTGGACCGACCTGATGCGTCCCTTGATATATCTGCGGGACAGTTCCACTTTCACCATTCCCCGTGGTCTCAAGGCCCTACTTGACCAGTACGGGTTCGGGGGTGACTGGCATTGGGAAATAGTCGTAACGGCAAGTGTCATCACCACCATCCCCATGATCATCCTGTTCTTCCTCGGACAGAAACATTTCGTTGCCGGGATCGCAACCACCGGCAGCAAAGGCTGACCCGCCCAGCTTTCGACTTCTTGAAACCTTTGTCAGTCCTGATTTCTGTACGGGTTCAGTAGCCAGCGTTCTGCGGCGATCGCATTCTCGAAGTACTGGGTAGGGTAGGGCGGTTCGTATACTTCCATGAAGAAGGTGCTGATGGTCCGGTCGACCGCTGTAGGTCCGACGATGGCCAGTGCTGAAACATTGAGCCCGGTCGCGAAAGCGCTGAGCGCCGGTCTGCTGAGCGAGATCATGTTGTTGAGATGAACGAGCATCGGTGGGCACAACGACGGTGACAGTTTTTCAAGGCTAGTTATGAGTTCCGTGGCGTCGTGCTCGGTAACTGTGAGCCCTTCGTCCCAGTCAACTTGGATGTAGCCGGCGTCCTGGGGGAGGAGTGAGAACCGTCGTTGACTTTTCTTTCCGTCCGTCATCACATCTCTATTCTGAGTCTTTATTTGTGTTTCGTGGTAAGCCCGACCTGTTGGTTCATTATTGGCCGGCTAACTTGGTGATGTTTCATTGTGCGACGTCTGGCATCGTTCTGGTGGGGATTAGATGTTTTCCTTCTGCTTCGGGTGAAAAGCTAGTGCCAATGCTTCTAGCCGTTTGCCACAAAGGGTGCTTCACGCGAATATAGGTTCTTGTCCGCGATCTCAATAAGGAATGCTCCGAGATCGGCGCGGGCGATCGTGGTGTTGCGCGGAGGTTGGTGGGGATGGTGCCCGAGACGCCTTCCGGACGCGGGCTCATCCACAAGTCTGTGAGGCCGGGCCAAGGTCCAGTTGAGCTTACTGAAGGACCAGATGGGAAACTCACCGGACTTATCTGCTGCTTCGGTTCTGTTGAATCGGCGGAACAGAGCGTCGATTACTTTATTGATGAAACGTTTTTCGTCGCCGAATCTGTTGACGTGGCCGCAGCTGACGCCGATGAAGCGTTTGGGGCCGCCCGCGACCATAAGTGGTACGAGTGCTATGGCTGTGCGGGTGTGCAGGTACGGTTGATTACCGGTTGGCCCGAGAGCGGAGATGATGACATCGGCCGAGGTAAGAAGCTTCCGTAAATCTTCCCGGCTCGAGGTATCCCCGACGATGACCCTGATGCGGGCGGCAGCGGATGTCGGAAGTTTAGTGGGATCTCGGACGAGAACTGTCACATCATGGCCCTGCTCCAGAGCAGCGGCTAAGGCGTGCTTGCCTGTGCGTCCAGTCGCACCGATGAGGGCGATTCTCACAGACGTTCCTTCCGATTGGTTTCAACCCTGCATGTTTACAAGTGCTCGATCCGACGGTGAGTCAGTTCGGTAATTGTTTGCTGTAGATAGCGCCGTACGTCTCCGTCGTTTGGGCTTTGCGGCAAAATGTTGTGTTCTGTTTCGTCAGTTGTTTGCAGAACTTTGGTGCCCGCCGGGGTAATCGTGAATGTTCGTCGTTTCTGATCGACCGTAGGTTTCGAGTGGGCGATGAAGCCCTTGGACTCAAGGTGGTCAAGCGTTCTGGTCATAGTTTGAGGTTGAACCCGAACGTGGCGGGCAATATCAGCTTGAGTACCCGACCCTTGCAGGGTGATCACGAGAAGTACTGTCAGTCCTGCGTGGGTGATCCCGAAATCGGAGAGTTCCTTGTTCCAAGCGTTTTCGACTAGTCGGGTGGCGGTCTGCAGGAGGCGGCTCGTTGACCACTGATCCAAGTCCAGGTCCTGCATTACACTAACCTCCTTCATAATTTCTAGTCAGTATCAGCCCGATGCGTGTTCGGGTTATTGGTGCCGGTATTTGTTGACCATGGGGCAGTCGAAGGGGTCGCGTGCGGCGAGGCCGACCCGGTTGAGGTAGGAAACCACGGCGCCGTAGGAGGCTGCGACGCCGACCTCGGTGTAGGGGACTTTGAGGCGTTCGCAGTGCTCGCGGACGATCAGGGCGGCCTGGCGCAGGTGCGGGCGGGGCATATCCGGGAACAGGTGGTGTTCTATCTGGAAGTTCAGGCCACCGAAGGCGTTGTTGACGAAGCTGCCGCCGCGGATGTTGCGGGAGGTGAGGACCTGTTTCTGGAAGAAGTCCAGTTTGCTGTTCTTCGGGATGATCGGCATGCCCTTGTGGTTGGGGGCGAAGGAGGCTCCCATGTAGATGCCGAATACGGCCATCTGGACGCCGATGAAGGCAAACGCCATGCCGACGGGCAGGAACCAGAACAGGACGCCCAGGTACGCGCCGAACCGCATCGCGAGGAGGGCCAGTTCTATCCAGCGGCCCTGCACCGCTCCGGGCCGGAACAAGGTGCCGATCGACTTGGCGTGCAGGTTCAGGCCTTCGAAGGTCAGCAGCGGGAAGAAAAGGTAGCCCTGGCGGCGGGTAATCCAGGCGTGCAGGCCTTTGGCTTTCGCGGCATCTTCCTCGATGAAGGAAATGGTGTCGATCTCGATGTCGGGGTCCTTGCCCACAACGTTGGGATCGTTGTGGTGGCGGGTGTGTTTGTTCATCCACCACTGGTAACTGATGCCGACGACGCCGGCCGCGAGGATCCGTCCGGACCAGTCGTTGGCTCCGCGGGTCTTGAAAATCTGGCGGTGGGAGGCCTCGTGGGCGAGGAACGCGATCTGGGTGAAGACGATGCCGAGCACTGCGGCGATCAACAGTTGGAACCAGGTGTCGCCCAGGAGGGCGAATCCGGTCCAGGCGGCGCCCATGGTCAGGGCCAGTGCAGCGAAGACCGCGACGTAGAAACGGCGTCGCCGGTTCAGCAAGCCTTCCTTACGCACCTGCTTCAACAGCGTCGAGTAGGAGGCGACGACGTCGTTGGGTCTGGAAACGCGCACGCTACGGGCAGGGGCGGCAATGCTCATTATTGGTTCCTTATATGTTGAGACCCCCACGGTCGGTCTGGATACCGATGGGGATCCCAGGGTTGGGATCCCCATCGGCGGGTGTTGCCTGGATCTGGTCCGCGTTGCCGCTGTTCAGGTGCGGTTAGCGGTGTTGTGGTCCCGCTTCCGCTTGAGGATGAGCGCTAGTGCTACCATCGCTGCACCCAGGAACAGGTGCAGCCAGTTGTCAGCATCGTTGAAGGGAACGAAGTTCGCGTCTGAGTCCTGATCGATGACCAGTCCGTAAATCCAGAGAACCAGGTAAATCACTCCTCCAATGAGGAGGTAGTTCTTGGCGTTCGAGTAGGTACGGGCAAGGACCAGTCCCGCGACCCCGAAGAGGAGGTGAACGATGTTATGGAGAATCGACACCTGAAAAGCGCCCAGTAGGAGAGCCTCAGATTCAGGTCCTGCCATGTCCATCTGATCGTGCTGGCTGGTGACCCCGGGAATGAAGCCCAGAATTCCCACGAGCAAGAACACAGCGCCGACGGCCATGGCGGCCTTCTGCATGTTGGTTTTCTCCCGGTCCTGGCGGACCGGTTGATTAGCTGCGGTCATGATTCCTCCTAGAGATAGGTGTTCGGATTCCTTGGATCCTGGCGAGTACTAGATGGTGCGGTTGGTTCCAGTGGTGCTGGTTCCTGTGCTGGCGGCTTGGCTGGACTGGATGTTGCTTTTGGCGTCCTGTGACTTGTCCTTCAAATCCGAGGCCGCACCGGTCCCCTCATCCTTGACGGTTTGAGCTGACTCGGTTGCTGTTTCCTTGACCGAATCCATTGCTTCCTGGGCAGGTTCCTTCATGTCTTCCATGACCTGCTTGGCGGAATCTGTGATTTCGGTTGTCAGCGGCTGGGCTTTGTCCTTCAAAGCTGCGGCGGCTTCTTTCTCTTTTTCGCTTGCTGGAATCAGGGACGCGACGAGCATGCCCGCGCCGAAAGCGATCAGCCCTGCGGCCAGAGGGTTGCCTTTGGCCTTTTGGCCGAGCTGGTGGGGGGCGTCGTGCACGGCGTCGCCGGCGTGGTGGACGGCGGATTTCGCGGAGCCTCCGGCGTTCTCGGCGGAACCCATGACACTTGTTTTGACGTTGTCGGCAGAGCCCATGATTTTGTCCTTTACGTTTCCTGCGGCTTGCTTTACTTTGTCTGTTTGCCGGTGGGCGATGTTGGATGGATTGACCTTGTCGGCTACGGCGTCGACGTTCGTTCCGAGGCCGGCCCGGGTCCGTTCAATCTCGTCGCGGATTTGCTCTGGTGTCTTGTTCATGGGGTGTGCTCACCTGGTTTCAGAGTGGGAGGGACTTCTTTGAGGGTTTCGGCGGTGTCGGGCATTCCGCGGACGGCTTTGAGTTCCTTCTTGCCTTTCATCGCGAGGACGGCGGCAACAATGCCCCAGAGTACGGCGACGATGACCGAGGACCAGCCAAGACCGATCAGATCTCCCAGACCCCACATCAAGGCCAGGGACAGGAAGAGCAGAACAAAGTGCCCTGCGATGCCGGCTCCGCCGAGCATTCCCGCGCCTTTACCAGCCTGGGTTCCGGTTTCGCGCAGTTCAGCCTTAGCGAGTTCGAGTTCCTGACGCATCAGGGTCGAGATGTCACGGCTGACATCGCCCAGAAGGCTGCCAAGAGATTCGTGTTCGGCCTTTTCGTGGGCTTCGCTCGGGGGTGGCTGTCCGGGGCTCGAGTATGGGGAGCCGCCTGTTGGTTGGTGACTCATCAGCGGATCTCTCGCCGGCCAGGAAGGGTTTCATTAGGGGGTGTTCCTGGCGGAACCGTTGGATAGGTATCCGCCGGGTCCAGGACCTGGGCATCGGATGGAACCGGCGCAGCATGGGCGGGAGTCCGTGTTCCGGCGGGCGGCGTCATAGGGGTGCGCGATGGTGACCCACCCTGAGTGCCGGTGGAGGTATTGCCTGAACCTGAATGGCTGGATCCGCTGAGATTACGGGTTAGGCGACCTGCCAACAGTCCGGCGCCAGCGGCCACCATCAGGAAGGTTCCGGGATGTGAGCGGGCGTAGCCTTTGACCTCATCGAGCAGTGAACCGGGGTCGCGGCCTTCCAGCCAGCCTGCTGCGGAACCGGTGCGATCAGCGGCTTGCTGCACGAGGTGCTTTGCGGGTCCGTCCTCGTCGGTTTTCTCCGCCATGGACTTCAGCTCATCGCTGAGCGAACGCAGTCCTTCAGTGACTTTCTGCTGTTGCTCCCCGGCCTGGGATTTCAGGTCGGACCCTAACTCTCCGAGGAGGTTCTTCGCCTGGGTACCGGCTTCGGAGACGACATTCTTCGCCTCAGCCCCCGCGGTCTTGGCAACTCCCTTTGCCGCATCCGCACCTTCGTGGCTAAGGTTCTTTGCCTCGTCTTTCGCCTGGGTTGACGATGGCTGGCTACCACCTGGGCTGCCCGGGCTGTTGGATCCTGGTGTAGCAGGCACAGGGATGACTGGGTCTTCCGACCAGTTTTGGGTGCTCATAATGTTCTCCTTTGGTACGCGACCGAGGCGGGAAAGCTCGGCCTTATTGATGTGGCGTCGGGTATGACGCAGGCGGTGGGCGAGAAGCCGGCTGTTCAAGCGGAAAAATATTGTTCTTCCCTCCCACATAAGTGTTCAAAGTTCTGGTGACCTCGACGTGCAACTCGGGGCCGCTGATCACCGTAAGCACAGCATGCTTAGCTTTACGGTTAAAGGTAAGCACGCTGATTACTTTTTCGCAAGGGTGCAGGGCAAAAGGTTTCTCATGGTCTAATGCGTGAGGCCTAACCCGCGAGGGGCCGGCTGCCGACCTCACCGCGTGTGAGTGAGGCACCCCGCAGAAGTGCGGTTCCGTCGCAGGGCTTGCCCCCTCTTCGTGCGGGATGCTATTGCCTGTTCGTTTGTGGTGTTCAGTGGTCTTTCAGGTCGATGGCCTCGGCGACCACGTGGTCGCCGACGCCATCGAGCGGTTAGTGCGACCGCGGTTCACGCATGTGAGGTTAGCCGCCATGGGCGGGTGAGGTCAGCGTCGTTTGGAGAGTGCACTAAACCGGTTTTGTGGTCGTTGCATTTCTCCTTGTTGGGCGCCCAGAATGATGACGGCTGCGCTGATTATAGGCAGGATCCACTGCAGTGTTCCGAGCTGTTTCTGGGCTTTCGCCAACTCATCCGATGTGGCCGCACCTGGCTCGGTCGCGCCGGCCGTACCTTCGCCGGCCAGTTCACCGACCTTCTTGCCGAGCATTCCCGAGTAAAGTGACAGGCCCATTCCGGCGACTGTGATGACGGACTTGACTGTCGTATTCACCAGCGCGCCCTCTTGTTCTGCCACTCGGCCCTTGTTTCCCAGGATGAGACCGATTCCGCCCACAATGTGCGCACCGAACGCCGCCGTTTGAACCGGGCTCCATTTGGCCCAGCCAATAGTCGATAGTCTGGCTCGTTCCGTGGGATCCTTTGCCTCGGATGCGGCACCGTTGAGGCCGACCGCACCCATTAAGGAACCACCGAACCAGGCGGCGGCACTTAGATCGTGAACTGAACGTGCTAGCAGATTTCCTGCCATGATGATCACTTCCTTATCTCTATGCTTCCCTGTCCGACTGACAGGGAACCTATTCGATAAGCATACTTACTATGGGTTGGCCAACAACCCTTTGGAAACACTTTTCTTCACGACCGTTCAAGGATTCGGCCATGCTGGCGGAGTCCATCCCGGTGGTACCTCAAACTGATGGTATTCCAAACATTGGGTGCAACAAAAAAACGCAGATGACCTCCGCTCCGACAGCTGCTCACGCTGGCTGCATCGCACGGAATAAAAGCGACAAGGGCCAGCTGCTCACTGGAGGCGCAGGAGTTGCACTCCAGTATTGGGATGTCCGGTTTTCCGTGTTGCTTCACTATCAACACTGACAGTGGGAGCTCTATTGTCACCTCCTAGGACCTGCGTTTCATCTGGAAGGTGAGCGTTGAAGCGGTGCGAATCTATTTTCGCACCATCAGGGTTCGGCCCACTTTCCACTAGCCGGGGATCGAAGAATCAAAATGAAAGCACGCTTAGTACTTCACATCTTCGTGGTGGGTGACTACCGTCAGAGGTACGCCTTGAGTTGACCGACCATGGGTGTATCTGGCCGGAATCGTAGGGCTTTCTTTCTGCGGAAGGTTACAGATCCGATGTTTTTTCACAAGCAGGAACTTCAGTTCAAATCCACCCCTGATAAGCCCGATGCTGTCTACGCGCGCAAGCTCCAGGAGGTGTTGGGAGGACAGTACGGCGAAATTTCGGTAGCAATGCAGTACGGCTTCCAGGGCTGGAACACTCACATCCCCGGTAAATACCGGGATCTGCTCTTCGGGATCGGAGCCGAAGAGTTCGGGCACGTCGAAATGCTCGCCACGATGATCTCCCAACTGCTGGAAGAAGCGCCACTGGGGATCACCGAAGACGCCGTGCAGTCCGATCCCACCGTGGCCGCGGTGATCGGCGGCACCGACCTGCAGCAGGCGATTGTTGCGGGGGCCGGGGCCCGTCCGGTTGACAGCATGGGCAACCCCTGGCAGGGCAGCTACATCACGGCCAGCGGGAACCTACTGGCGGACTTCCATGCCAACGCCAATGCGGAAATGCAGGGACGGGTTCAGGTGGCCCGGCTTTACCATATGACCGACGACCACGGGGTCAGGGACCTGCTGTCCTTCCTCCTTGCCCGAGACACCATGCACCAGAACCAGTGGCTCGCGGCGATCGCAGAATTGCAGGCCGAAGGTGCCGAGAACCTTCCCGTACCGAGCAACTTCCCGATCAAGAAGGAAGAACGATCGGTGTCTTACCAGTACCTGAACTTCTCGGACGGACCGGCCGCCGCCGAAGGGTCCTGGGCTTCAGGGCCAACACCCGACGGGCTCGGCGAGTTCACGTATCACGATGGACCCACCACCAGCGCCCCGATGCCGCCGCCAACTCACCCGGACTCCCGCTTCTACGGCACCACCGAACTGCCAAACCTCGTCGAGAAAGTCGCCGGGGCCGTTCAAACCAAACTACACAAGGAATAGCCGCACAGGACAAGATGGAGCGATTTTCCTCGAAGTAACGCTTCATAGAGCAAAGGGGCGAACCGGGCTTCACAGTTGCTCGGTTCGCCCAGCCTGGATGACTACCAACGGAAGGGACGCTTCCATGTTTTACCGCGATGCAGCCGACAACATACGCCTCATCGAGCATGCCAACGTCAACTGCTACATCGTTCAAGATGGCGACCGGATTATGATTGTCGATTCCGGTCTGCCGCCGATGTGGCCCATGATGAGCTCAGCGCTACAGGAACTAGGTAGATCCCCCCCGTGACATCACCGCTTTGGTGCTCACGCACGCACACTTTGACCACCTAGGGTTCGCCGCCCGGCTGCAAGAGGATGAGTCCGTGCCTATCTTCGTGCACCCCGAGGACGCCTATATCGCGGCCCACCCCTACCGGTACAAGCACGAGAAGTCCCGAATTCTCTACCCACTGCGCTACCCACGGGGCATCCCAACGCTAACCCGTATGGCGCTGGCCGGAGCGTTGAAAGTTGTGGAAAAGGCGACCGTGCCGGTGGAACGTGTCCGGATGGGTAAGGAAACCGTCACCGACGAAAAGACTGTCACCGAGGAAGTTCGTAAAGAAAACACCGACACCGGCACCGGCACTGGCACTGGCACAAAAGCCGACGACTGTCGGACAGATAGGCGCTGACCGGGCGGCGATCGGCATATGACGCCACTAGAGATGGTGTCCCGCTGGCGGCCCGGCTTTCGAAGGTCATTGAGATGAGGAGAAGCAGATGAGTACCAGCGCAGGTTCAGCACAACCCCGGGACGACAACCCAGGCTCGGAGCACACCCGAAAGGACACTGCTTCGCGGGAGTCTTCCGAACGAAGCCATGGTGATTCCGATCCCCATACGGGACTGCTGAAGGTTTAGTTGACAGCTGGGGTTGATAGTTTTCTATGCGGCTGTGACCGCGTTGTTTATTGTCTCAAACTCGATCGGGGTCAGCCGGCCGAGCGCGCGTTGCCGGCGTTTCCGGTGGTAAGTCCGTTCAATCCAGGTCGTGATGGCGAGCCTTAGCTCGTCCCTGGTTTCCCACCGCTTCCGATTCAGGACGTTCTTTTGCAGCAGCGAGAAGGACGATTCCATCGCAGCATCGTCACCGCAGGCACCCACCCTCCCCATCGATCCGCTCAGCCAGTAGACGTGCAGGGCTGAGACGAATTTCCGGGATCTGAACTGGGATCCTCGGTCGGAGTGAAGGACCGTGCCCACGGGTTTCCTGAACGAAACGGCATGGTCAAGAGCCGCTACTGCCAGGGAGGCTTTCATCCGACCGTCCATGGAGTATCCGACGATCCGGTTCGAGTGCAGGTCTTTGATCGCGCAGAGGTAGAGCTTGCCCTCGTCCGTGGGGTGTTCGGTGATGTCGGTTAACCATTTCTGGTTCGCCGCCGCCGCGGTGAAGTCCCGATCCACGAGGTCGTCGTGGACCGGTGGGCCGGTCTTGATCCCGGAGCGGCGCCGACGGTGGATCACTGAGAGGATGCCATTTGCCGAACACAGCCGCCAGATCCTTCGTTCACTCACCAGCTGGTGAGCGCCGGCGTTGATTTCATCGGCGATGAACCGGTACCCGAAAGCAGGGTCATCACGGTGATGATCAAGGGCCGCGTTGATCAGATGAGCTTCCTCCAATCCCGGGACGAAACGGGGTTGGCGGCCCACAGATAGTAGGCCTGTCTGGAGAAGTTCAACACCCGGCAGGACACTGCGACAGGAACCCTGACCGGGGCATCCTGGGCAGCCAATTCACGGACCAGCAGGTACATCATTTTTTTGGATTGATATCCCTGGACAAGTAAGCCACCGCACGGCGCATCACTTCCGCTTCCTGCTCCAACAAACGGATCCGCTTATTGGCCTCCCGAAGCTTCACGGAATCATCGGACACGGCCCCGGAATTCACTCCGTCTTCACGGTCAGCGATCTTCAGCCAGCGGTGCAAAGCCGCAGGCGAAACACCGAAGTCCTTCGCGATCTGGGTCATGGACGCTTCGCCCTTACGGGCCACCGCAATAACGTCACGGCGAAACTCTTCAGGAAAGGCTTTAGGCATGATGAACATCCTTCCACCAGCAAGGACCAAATCCTCACAGGCAAAGTGTCAAGCAAACCTTCAGCAGTCCCGGATGCACTCATGGCGGACATTGGTGCAGCAGCAGACAAAGCCAAGGATTAAGCAAAGGACAATCCGGAGAAGGTCGATCAGGGCAAGGAAAAAGCAAAAGATGCCCTGGATGGGCAGAAAGATGGCGACCAAAAGTAGGAAAAGCGTGGTTGTTTTAGGCCGGGCCCGTTCGTATTCGGGCCCGGCTTCTTTTGTCCCCTCACGGTGAGGGTGGGGTCCGGTAGCGATGGTTCAAGTGACGCGATCGGGTCGTACGAGCAGTGTGGAAGACACGCCTCAGCCTAAAGAAGGGAGTTTATCCGCAGGCGCGTCGAGCGTTTCTGCCCGTTCAACACGTTCTATGAGGCGTTCCACCCTGGTATCGATCGCAAGAACTGCCATGGAACGTTTCTCCCTCAAATAGCCGTGTAGGTGGGATGGGGCAGTGCGTTTATACCCCTTTGTACTGCTGATACCGCTCTCGTTCAGATGTGGTCGAAGAAGACGATGCGTCTGGCGAATGGTAGACGGATAAGAGCAATGAGCGCATGCACGGACGCTGAGCACAGTTATTCGGGGTGAGCAGAAAATCTGTAATCGATCTCGGCGAAGGAATCCGCCGCCAAGACATAGAAGATCTTCAGAGGCACGTCTGCGGTGTTGCGAATGCCATGTTCCACTCCGGATGGGACGTGGGCACTAATGCCCGGGCCTACGACAAATTCCTTCCCGCCGAGGGATACAACGCCGTGTCCTTCAACAATGTAATAAGCTTCAACAGCATCATGCTGATGAAGTGCAAAAGCTGCAGCGGGAGGCACCTCTGCGACGCCAGTGACCAATGACGAGGTGGATGTGCCATTCCCGAAGAAAGTCCTGAAATCGATCCTGCCACGCACAGGATCATCCCAGCTTTCAGTATCTAACTGGCGTTCGTCCCGAATAAAACAGCCCGTTATTCCAGGGTGGTTCGTCACGTTGCTCCCGCGTTGGGGAATCATCGCCGCCGGCACCAACACGGCGCATCAGTTGTGTGCTCCGTACCGGCTTGATGTAACGAACTGCGGAAGCATACATACTATTGGGACAGAGGGTCAGTTTATGTGCAAGCCCCTTTGACGAAATTAATGTCTCGGGGATGTGGGGGTCCCGGTTCTAGGATCGGTTCGTTGAGTTCAGGGTGGAGTTTGCCTCCGTGCCGTTTCCTGAGGGTTGACGGCGAGGTTGCTGCGTGGCGTAAACGGGTCCCGGCGTAGGGAATTCCGCCGGTGAGGCGAAGGATGAGAGCAACCCAGATGCAGATTGAGCGCTCCGCTACCCATAGCGGTGCCCACAGGGCTGCGAAGCGGTGGAAGCTCTGCGTGCCGTCCTGACGGCGGCGACCGATTTCAGCGATGAGCCAGGTGATGGCTAACAGGACTCCATAGACCGGGGCCTTTCTGTGGGCCATCCGGGGGATGGTTAGGGCGAGAGGGAGGATTGATAGTTCGGCGATGAGGCGGCCGGGTTGTGCGAAGTCGTCGTAGGCCTGACGAGTTCGTTGGTGCAGGAACTGTTTGAGGGTAGGTGGAAGGCGTCCTACAAAGAGGTGGTTTGCTCGCACTTCGATACCTCCGGCCGCGCCGATGGTGCGCAGTAGTTCAAGATTTTCAAACAGTACGTTTCCGTCGTATCCGCTGGTACGCAGCAAGGCTTCCCGGCGAATGACCAAGGTGCCGGGGAAGTCGGCTCCGAAGGCGCGGTTGATGAGGGTTCGGGCGGTGTCCCACTGTGCGTGCCAGGGTGAGGTTGTGAAAATGTTTTGCGGACGTACCATGTCTGCGTCGCTGAGGAACGCGACTGCCTGGTGGAGGGTGCGGGCGTCGTAACGGACGTCGTCGTCGGCGATCACGAGGATGGGGGCATCTGTGAGTGCGATCCCGGTCATGACGCCAGCAGCTTTGCCGTTCCGGCATAGAGGCAAAGGCTTGGTGTGTTTGATCGTAGGCGGGAAAGTCCGGGCGTGTTCGGTGAACCGCGGTTCTGGTGACCCGTCGATGACTAATACGTCAATCCAGTGAGCTAGCTCGGTGAGGTATTCGGTGAGTTCCCTCAGTCCCTTATCAGAGGTCCACTTCAATGGTAGAAGGTAAGCAGCCTGAGACACGGTCTGGTGCGTGCTAGCGGTACAAGTGGGTTGGAGCTTCGTCGGATCGACACTTGACATGGTGCTCCTGCCCGTTCGGTAGGTTTACCGGTGCTCGTTCTCGGAGGTGAGGTGGAGGTGGACTTCAGCGATTTTCCGCTGGGCGGTCGTCGAACCGACAGACCAAATTTCCAGTAGTCGGGCGGATCGTTCCATCGGCTCGAACTTGAGGTGAAGGTCCATGCCGTGGCCCCCGAAGGAGTGCAGCAAATAGATGTTGCGCTGGTCATCGGTCAAGGACAACTTCGGAGGGGCGGTCGCTGGCGTAGAGGGAGGCAGCCATTGCATCGTCACCAGGGTGGCCACCGACGTGAACTCGATGACCTGCAACTGGAATCGTGATTCTCTTATCGCCACCTCGAGGGGAGGTTCGAAGAGGGATAACTGCCAGAGTTCCATTTCCATGACCGGCAGAAGAACTTAGTTTTCGCCTTCTGTGGTTGTCTGTTCGGGCCCGGTGGGGTCGTCTTTTAGGTCGTTGCCACGTGAGTCATCGACCTGGTGGTCGGTGTCGATCCCGTCGTTGTTGTCATGATTCGGGTCATCACAGCCCGTGATGAAGAGTGCAAGCAGGCCTGTAGCGGCGATCGCCGCTTTCATATTTTTACGCATGGGGATCCTTTCAAAATGGCGTCGTCGAATGGTTCCGGAGTGCATACGCTTAAGGTTCGTGCCCGGTGTTGAAAAGCTTGGTGTATGCCTGCTCGGCTTCGTCGAGAAGATGCTGGTCCAGTCGTCCTAGCGGGCATACCTGGTCAATCAGCGGTTCACAGTCGGGGCCCCGCGCGACGCAGTCACCAGAAAGTATCCATGCGTGTCGGCCATGCTTCTCGCCGATGTGCTTGTATTGGCAGATTTGGCGCGCCAACCAATCCTTCAACGGTCGTGTCCACCACGCTTCCGGCGACAGCGGGTTGACCGAGAGCCCGGGGAGCTGCAATCCGCTTTCCCCATCGATGCTCCCGGGTTGGGTCTCGATTTTTTCTGAATACCGCAGATAGACCGTCCCCTCGGTGCGGACTATCTCCTCCAGATCATAAAGAGTGGTGATGGTTCCGTACTTCATCGTTGCCTTCGCTCAAAGGACTGTGGCTCTCGGTGTTAGGCCCGGTTGGTGGCGGTTGCGGTGTTGTCGCGCTTCCGGCGCAGGATCAACGCCAAACCGACCATGGCGACACCCAGGAAGAGGTGCAGCCAATTGTCCGCACTATTGACCGGGACGAAGTTGGCGGTGGAGTCCTGATCGATGAGGAGCCCGTAAACCCACAACACCAGATAAATGATTCCGCCGATGAGGAGGTAGTTCTTGGCGTTTGAGTAGGTGCGTGCCAACACCAGGCCGGCCACGCCGAACAGGAGATGCACGATGTTGTGCAGGATCGATACCTGGAAGATCCCCAGCAGTAACGCTTCGGATTCGGGGCCGGCCATCTCCAGGTGGTTGTGCTCGCTGGTGATGCCCGGAATGAAACCTAGGACACCGCCGAGGAGAAAAACGGCACCGACGGCGATTGCCGCTTTCTGCATTGTTGTCTTGCTCCGGGTTTCAGGGACTTGCTGATTGTGTGCGGTCATAGGAATCTCCTAAATCGTGAAGAGGACTAGCAAGACACTGCCTGTTGGAAACCCGCGAAGGCGTGACGCTGGCCTCTCTTCCTGGCTCATCCTCCTGGTTACTCTTTGTGTAGTTTGTCCTGTACGGTTCCGGCCAGTTTTTCCATGGTGTTCGGCAGTTCGGTAGTCCCGTAGAAACGGGAGTCCGGGTGAGTTGGTGGTGGCATGGGGGCGCTTGTGGTGGGCCCGTCGTGGTAGGTGAATTCCCCGAGTCCGTCGGGGGTTGGACCGGATGCCCAGGAGCCCTCGGCGGCAGCTTTTCCATCGGAGAAATTTAGGTACTGGTAGGACACCGATCGTTCTTCCTTCTTGATCGGGAAGTTGCTCGGCACCGGAAGGTTCTCCGTTCCTTCTTCTTGGAGTTCCTTGATTGCTGCGAGCCACTGGTTTTGGTGCATGGTGTCTCGGGCAAGGAGGAAGGACAGCAGGTCTCTGACCCCGTGGTCGTCGGTCATATGGTAGAGCCGGGCCACCTGAACCCGTCCCTGCATTTCCGCATTCGCGTTGGCGTGGAAGTCTGCCAGGAGGTTGCCGCTGGCGGTGATGTAACTGCCCTGCCACGGGTTGCCCATGCTGTCCACGGGGCGGGCGCCAGCGCCGGCGACAATCGCCTGCTGCAGATCGGTGCCACCGATAACCGCTGCCACTGTCGGGTCGGATTGCACGGCGTCGTCCGTAATCCCCAGGGGCGCCTTCTCGAGAAGCTGGGCGATCATCGTCGCTAGCATTTCGACGTGCCCGAATTCCTCGGCGCCGATGCCGAACAGTAGGTCCCTGTATTTGCCCGGAATGTGCGTGTTCCAGGCCTGGAAACCGTACTGCATGGCCACAGTGATCTCGCCATACTGCCCACCCAGGACCTCCTGGAGTTTGCGCGCGTACACAGCGTCTGGCTTGTCCGGTGTGGATGTGAACTGAAGTTCCTGCTTATGGAAAAACATCGGTTGGTTGCCTTCCTCGGATCCCTTTGCCTTCTGATCCCAGCCAGTTACCCCATGGCCGGTCAACACAAGGTGTGTAGACGACGCTAGCGAGGACGAACACATTTGTGAAGAGCTAAGCGTGCTTATTAGTTGATGGGTTGCGAAAAGACCGTTGTGTTCTAGGCTCAGAATTTTTGGTTTAGTAGGAGACCACAGGGATTGGTCGTTTCGAAGTTAGGCCAATACGCGGTGATGTGGAGGTTATCTTCAATCCAGGCCTTATAGGGGCCGGCGCTATCAGATGGTGCGGTTTCATGCGCGACACTTTCAGCACGGGTTCGCTGCTGGGGACAATGACAGGATATTTCAAAGAAGAGGGAGGTCATTGCGTGCTCGTTTTTACGAGGCCTCCGGCTTTTGGTCGGGCTGGGGCCCTTCTTTAGCGGTGGGAGCGACGCTGCAAAGTGTGCGGGCGCAGGTTCGTCTATGAGGGGCCGTTGCGTCTGGCTATGGCGACGGCATCCGCTGGGCTCGCTCGCCAGGGCTCGCCATGACCGGTGAGCATGATGTCCGCGTCCACGCCTGCCAGTTTTTCCAGTGATTCCAAAGCCTTCCCACTATCAGCGGTTGCTGCTCCCGAGACGATTGCCGGTCCTGTAATCCCTGTGTAGGGGTTGAGGGTAACCAGCGCATCACCGCAGATCAAAACTCCCCGGTCGCTGAAATTCAAGGCGGTATGCCCGGCGGTGTGCCCCGGTACATGGATGACTTCCGGTGAGCCAGGCAAATCGGTGCAGTGGCCTTCCCTTAAATAGTGGACGTCCGTAACTCCACGGACGTTCAGCGCGCCGGCAAGGGCCATGCGGGTCAGGTAGGGAATGCTCTTCGGGTGTTTTACGGGGTAGAGCAGCCTGCTGTTCTCGTGGTCGTAGCGGTACGGGTGGGCGGCGATGTATTCGTCCTCCCGATGAACGAGGATGGGTGCGCGCAGCCGCGAGCGTATCCTGGCGGCTGTTCCCAAATGGTCAAAGTGGGCATGGGTAAGTACCAGAGCCCTAATGGAATCCTGCTGGTAACCCAGTTCCCGCAGCGCCGATCTCAGGTGCGGCCAAACGGCGGGCAGCCCCGAGTCAACGATCATGACGCCGTTGTTATCTTCCACCAGGTACAGATTCACTCCGGCGTGTTCCAGCCAATGGATTCCGGGGCCTACGTCGCGGATCAGCATGTCTGTCTCGATTCTCGGAATGTACGGCGGATTTGCGGTGTCGCGGCGTGGACCCGGTGTTCGGTGTCGGTGCGGGATATGCCAGGGTTTGGGGTTGCCTATCGTGAGGTCAGGAATGGCATCTGAGACGGTGGCTCTTTCCGGCGGTTTTTATGAGAAAATACCTCGACCTGGAGGGAGTTTTATGTGGAGTCCCCATTTCCGAGGGAAGCGAGTAGCTCGTTGCAGGCGGCTTCGCAGCGGCGGCATGCTTCTGCGCAGACCTGACAGTGATCGTGCATTTCGGCGTGCTGCTCGCATTCGTCGGCGCAGGCTTTACAGGCCGCGGCGCAGGCTTCCAACATGGCTTTGGTGACGTTGGCGTCGTAACCCGTATGGCGGGACAGAATGTTCCCCGTGGTAGCGCAGATATCGGCACAATCCAGGTTGGTGCGGATACATTTGGTAAGCTTCGCGACCATATCCTCACTCAGGCAGGCATCCGCGCAGGCAGTACAGGTCTGTGCGCATTCAAAGCAGGCGGCAATACATTCGGCTAACCTTTCCCGGTCTATGTCGCCGAGATCCTTCGGGTACGTCTCGAGCATGGTAGTGATGTCAGTCATTGTCTTGCTCCTGATTTATCGACGGAAAGCAAGGGCCGCAGGCCACGAGCCCTCCAGTCAACAGTAGCCTTATCAATCGGGTCAGACCAGCTCAGGCCAGATGTGAATGCTGCACCTAGAAGGGCCCGCGGAGCACCACGCTGGACCGGTTTATTAGTTGACTCGCTGCCGGGCGAGCCGTGTTCATACTGGTATCTCGAACGGAGCCGTTTAGCCGCCCTACGCAGACGGCTCCGTTTGGGAGCCCACCTCACGCGGAGACACGGTTCGTACCCGCTCGATTGAATGGCTACAGCGTCTTACGATGAGGGGTTATTTTCACCCGGATCAGGGTGGTCTCGGGCAAGGAGAGGGACCATAATGGGGTATGGACCAAGTAGACCGATCAAGGAGCCCGGCAGAGTCGCCACGGATGCGAAAATCAACGGCCGGATCGGCGGCTAGTCCAGTTCACCGAGGTTCCCACAAGCGAACCCAGTCAACGGAGTCGAACAACGAACTACGCAGACTGGCAGCCCGCCGATGGGATTCGCTGACTAAACTGGGCCGCCGAACACAACACGATCACTGACCGCCGACCCGTTTTCAGAGTGGTCGACTTTCACTGTGCTCGACGCTCTGGCAACTTATCGAGATCATCAGTAGGCTGTCCTGATCTGCACACTCCCCCGAGGTGCAGCTGGGCAGGGTCTCTCCGGGATGGGGGCCCTCGGCGTCGGTAGCCTCAGAGTTCTCCCAACTCTTCAGGTGCCGGCACCATCATGTGGCAGGCCACCATTAGCGGCCATGAGCGTGCACTGTTTACGGATCGCAGCGAGGTGTGGCACGTTCTCGGTTAGGCGGTCGAGTTCGCCGCAAGTATTAGTGTCGCGGATTCTGAGGCACAACTCAGTGGTTGAGTGCGGGCTCGTTAGCTGCTGTCATTTCGGGCATGTGCCAGGGCCGCAATCAGAGAAGCGTCGATGTCGCTTACGGTTTTGAGCCGAAGCCGGCGGTTGAAAGGATCGTCCCGCACTCGGATTTTTTCCAGTCTGTACTCCCCGGGTACGTCTATCCGAAGGAATAGGTCGACAGAGGTCTTATTGGTTGGAGTGATCTGGGCGAACTTGCGGTGGGCTGTTTGCAGCGACACGTAGGTTTTGCGGAGCTGGATCTCTATGCCCTCCGCGGCTAGGGCCCAGGCGAGGAGTTTGTCCACAATGGGCCGAAGCTGCTGCCGGTCCGCGTACTGGTCATCCAGCAACTCCTCCGGGGAATGAAGTAAAAACGTCGGATAACCGAACATCTCCCACTCCACGGCAACGGCACTGTAACCGGTCACCCCTCGAGCATTAAGCCACCGTTTCAACGTCTCACGGGAGTCCATGCCTGCGTCATTGGCCCTACCGACCCACGTTCTCGCATCGTGCCCGGTCTTGCGCTCCAACATTTCCAGATTCGAATACACCATGGAACGTCAGCTTTTCATTTCCACCATGGAAGCAAGGTTAGCCGCCAGCGGGAACTGAATAGTGCCTGACCGGTGCGGGTACCAAGGCTCATCGATCCACACTCTCAATTGCGGGGATCATAGACCCTTGGCTCCTTAGTCGACAGGATCAGTGGGGGACTCGAGCTGGTCGACGGCTGCGGAGAGTTCCTCAGCGGCGGGGAGGGCCTCTTTCTCGGCTGTTGGAAGGGATTCTTAGGTGTAGGTGGAGACAGCCAGGGGTAGAATCAGCCCGGCCGAGGGCGTATCGGACGGTGTGCTCGTTCTCGCTGCCGCAGACGAGGATGCTAACCGTTTCCCGGTGGGCGGGGAGCTTGAGTTTGCCATCGACCAGGGCGACGTAGAAGTTCAGTTCCCCTGCGTATTCAGGCTGGAACTCGCCGGTCTTGAGCTCGACGACGAAGTAGCGCAGCTGTGCAACGTGGAAAAACAGGAGATCGACATAAAAATCATCGCCACCGACGTAGAAATGTGAAGCTCCACATTGGGCCTGTGGAGATGGTGGGACGTCGACCAGTTGTCGGTGACGGTCGGAAATTAAGCCGTTGTGACGACCGCTGAGATCCGCCGCCCGCAAACGGCTCACTATTCGACCATTACTGACACCAGTGTTTGTCCTGCAATAGGAAAAGACGCGGCGACTCGTCCCGGAGCAGGCGAAGTAAGGCGGCGTTAGGCCACCGGGATCAGCGCCTCTAAAGCCTCGCGGGCTTCATTGTAGGTGCCACCGCTGGCAGTGATCCGGCTCGTCTCAGTCTCGCCGTTACGGCGCACAGTACCGATCAGTCCATTTTTACCCCTTAGATAGTCAACTGGTTAGCGCCAGTGCCTAACTAGCGGTGCCCCACAATGTGAACCGTCCCGGGTTTGATGCCGCTATCTTCTGTGAGAAAGATAGTGACTATGCCTAAGCAGTTTCCTCCCGAGGTCCGTGATCGTGCAGTGCGCATGACGGTGGATCGGCTGTCCGAATATCCCTCTGTTTATACGGCCTGTAAGGCGTTGGCGCCGAAGCTGGGAGTCGGTGCCGAATCGCTGCGTCGTTGGGTGGTCCAGGCTCAGATCGATGCCGGTGAAAAGACCGGGCCGAGCAGTGAGGAGTTGGAGGAAATCAGGCGGCTCCGTGCTGAGGTGCGGGATCTGAAGGAGTCCAACGAGATCCTGAAACAGGCGTCGATTTTCTTCGCGAGGGAACTCGACCCTCGCCGCCGCTGATCTGCCGATTCATCGACGAAATGCGCGCTCTTGGTTACGCGGTCGAGTCGATCTGCGCCGTCCTGCGAGATCAGGGCGTGCAGGTTGCCGCACGAACTTACCGGTCGTGGAAGACCCGCCTGCCAGCGTTGCGCACCTTTGAAGACGCCCGCCTTACGGATGCGTTGCGGAGCTTGAGAGTCACCGACGTCAAGGGACGCCCCCGCCGCGAGACCCTTTACGGTCGGCGGAAGATGACGCAGTGGCTGCGCCGCAACGGTTTCCCGGAAGCCTCCAAGCACACTGTGGACCGGCTGATGCGCGAGGAGGGCATGAACGGTCTGGTCAGGGGCCGCAAGATGCGCACCACGGTGCCTGGTAAGGACGGCCGCCGTGCCGGGGATCTGCTGAATCGGGACTTCACAGCGCTGGCCCCGAATCAGGTCTGGGTCACGGACTTCACCTACGTGCCGGTCTACGCCGGGTTCGTCTACGTGGCATTGGTCATTGACCTGTATTCCCGGGCGATCGTTGGGTGGGAAACCTCCACCGTGAAGGACACGACGTTCGTGGAACATTGCCTGCGGATGGCTTTGTGGCGGCGCCACCACACCGGCCGGCCAGCCGCGAAGGGGCTGATTCATCATTCCGACGCGGGAAGCCAATACACCTCCATCCGTTACACCGACACCCTGGCCCTAGAGGGCCTGCAACCCTCGATCGGCAGCGTCGGCGACGCGTACGACAATGCCGCCGCTGAAACGGTCATGGGGCTATTCAAGAACGAGGCCGTCGCGAAGGGTTCACCGTTCCGCACCGGAGCCCTGAAGACCGAAACCGACGTGCAGACAATCGTCTTCGAATGGGTCCACTGGTACAACAACGAACGCCTGCATTCCGCCCTGGACCACCAAACCCCAGAGGAATACGAGCAAACATATTATGATCTACAAGCCGGTCCGTCACCCGACGCCGCCGCCAACAAACAGGCGGCATGATTCCCGGGACGGTTCAAATCTCATCCCGGCGGACGCCGCCGATCTCTCGATGTTCAGCGTAGATAGGGTTTTTCGTACCCGTTGTCACGGATTTCGGATATCAGCACATTTGTTAGAGGTGGGGGAGACCTTGGGCGGGGGAGGAGGCTTGGGCGTGGGTGCGTTTGGGTATCCGGCCGGCTTGTGAGGCGAGCCGGCCGGCGATAACGGCGTGTTTGAAGGCTGTCGCCATTATTATCGGGTTCTGTGCTCTGGTGACTGCTGTGGCGAGCAGGACCGCGTCGCAGCCCAGTTCCATTGCCAGTGCGGCGTCGGAGGCTGTGCCGATCCCGGCGTCTAAAACTATCGGAACTGTTGCCCTTGAGGCGATTAGTTCGATGTTGTGGGGGTTTAGGATACCCAGCCCCGTCCCAATAGGGGACCCCAGGGGCATAACGGCTGTAGCTCCGAGTTGTTCTAGTCGTCGGGCCAGGATGGGATCGTCGTTGGTGTATGCGAAGACCTTGAAGCCTTTCGAGACCAGTGTTTCGGTGGCCTGGATGAGTTCCAGCGCATCGGGTAGCAAGGTTTGTTCATCGGCGATTACTTCAAGTTTTATCCAGTCCGTTGCCAGTGCCTCCCGCGCCAGTTCAGCGGTCATGACCGCTTCGCGGGCAGTGAAACATCCTGCCGTGTTCGGTAATATCCGGATCCCTTGCTCGTTGAGTAATTCGAACAAGGACCCACCCGTCTCGGGGTTGTACCTTCGCAGCGCCACGGTTGTCAGTTCCGTTCCCGATGCTGCCAGGGCCGCCCCCAAGCCTTCCAGGCTTGGGGCTCCCCCGGTTCCCATGATCAGCCGGGAGCTAAGCGTAACCCCGTCGATCGTTAACGCGTCGTTGTCAGTCAATGTTTTATCCTCCCTGGACGGCGGTAAGAATTTCGATGTCGTCACCGTTCTGGATGGTTACCTCAACCCAACGGGTGCGGGGTACGAGCTCAGCGT
Source organism: Arthrobacter sp. Sr33 (assembly GCF_054511195.1). Classification (NCBI taxonomy): domain Bacteria; kingdom Bacillati; phylum Actinomycetota; class Actinomycetes; order Micrococcales; family Micrococcaceae; genus Arthrobacter; species Arthrobacter sp. Sr33. The sequence continues at coordinate 208,962 of NZ_JBTNDD010000006.1, forward strand.
TGACTGCAACGGCTACACCCAACTGTTTTTTATCGATTGGTTGCCCGGCATCGGTCAACTCACGGCCGGTCAGCTCGGTGATTAGGTGCTTGAGGGTGGAAACCGAAACGGTATTCCGGGGTTGTCCGTTCAATGTGAAGTTCATAGGGCAATCCTTACTTCATCAGGAAAACTGTTATGACGGGAAGCATGAGGACGGGACGCTTCGGCGAAGTGCCGGGGGTTACTGAACCGGTCGGGTCGGAATCGCTCGATGTCGATCTCCGGTATGTTTTGGCTGATCAGGTCCACGCAGAGGCGGGCGGTGATCGGTGCCAGCAGCACCCCGTGCCGGAAGAAACCGGTAGCGACCACAAGTCCACGCACATCGGAGCCGTCCGGGTCCCTGCACCGGCCAAGCAGGGGAGCGTTGTCCGGGGTCCCCGGTCGGGAGCGGCAGAGGGCTTCGAGCAGTTCGAGTTCCGCGACTGCCGGGATCAGCGTCTGAGCATCCCGGAGTAGTTCGTAGACACCTCCCGCGGAAAGCCCCGCGGACCCGTTTTCCCGTTGAGTGGCACCTATCACCACCGTTCCATCCTGCCGGGGCACCACATATATGGACGACCCGCGGACCAACCCGCGGACCGTGGAGGTTATGAGCGGTCTAAGGTGTTCGGGTACGCGCAGGCGGAGAATGTCCCCGTACACCGGACGTAACGGTAGCCGCAGCCCTGTCGGCAGGCGATCAATGTTTACCGCACCGAGCCCGTTAGCCAGGATGATCTCATCAGCATCAATCCGCTCTCCGTTCTCCAGCAACACACCGGTCACAGCAACACGGTCAGTAGCATCGTCATGGATAAGTGCGGAAACCGAAACGGGCACCGTGCGCGCGGTCGTCTGTTTGGCTAGTGCTGCTTGGAGGGCAACGGCCATAGCCCGCGGATCAACCTGATGATCCTCGGGAACCAGGAACGCTCCTGAAAGCTGCGGGCCGAGCAGCGGCTCCAGACGCCTCGCCTGACTAGTGGTGAGTGCTTCCACCTGAAGTCCAAGACTTGACTGGACAGAGCGCAGGTCGGTCAGGGCCTGCCGATCCGCCGCATCGACACCGGCGACCAGGGTTTGCCTGCGCTGGTAGCCGGTTCCAATCCCGGAGGCGGCCTCCAGCTCCGTGATGAAGTCTCGGTATGCCCGGGCCGAGGGCAGCGTCAGGTCCAGCAAGGATTCTTCCTGATAATGGAACTCACTGACCGGGGCCAGCATCCCCGCCGCAGCATGGGTAGCTCCGGAAGCGGGCGCGGGATCAATCAGCGTGACCTGGTGGCCGCGACGGCTGGCCTCCCAGCCGATGGCCAATCCGATGATCCCGCCACCGACAATGACGGTGTGCGCGAGGCGGTCCGGGTTATGAATAGTCATCAGAGTCCTTCCTACGCCGGGCTTAACCGGTTCAGGTTCGTACGGTCGGCGTCGAACGCCCTCTCAGCCCTACCGACCGCGAGTGTAGGAACACTGGCGGAAGATCGGGCTCCCGTGGAGCTATTAGTCTAAGGCGTATGGCCTTTATTTCAGATGTTTTCCCTCTCCCGCCGGCTCTGAACGACGGTGACACGGCGTCAACGGTCAGTACGGCAGACCTGCACCGGCAACAGTTCGCATCAGCGCAGTTGTACCTGTGCACGGATTCACGAAAGGAAAGGGGCGACTTCGCGGAGTTCGTCGACGCCGCCTATGCCGGTGGTGTGGATATCATCCAGCTTCGCGACAAAAAGATCGACGCAGTCGAAGAACTCGCCTGTCTCGTGGCTCTGCGTACGGCAGCGGATCGACACGGCAAACTCTTTTCCGCCAATGACAGGGCAGACATAGCCCGACTCAGCGGCGCACCGGTCTTCCACATAGGACAAAAAGATCTGCCAGTACCTGACGCCCGGCATCTATTGGGCCCCGAACCGATCATCGGTTTATCCTGCCATTCCCCGGCCCAAGTCGCCGCTGCCATGACCACAAGTGGGCTGGATTACTTCTGTACCGGCCCTGTCTGGGCTACACCCACGAAACCTGGCCGTGCTCCCTCCGGGCTTGAATTGGTGCGTTACACAGCAGCACGTTCGGCCGAGACCTCGTCCCCACGGGCTTGGTTTGCCATTGGAGGAATCGATCACACCACCATTGGCCAGGTCGTCGAAGCCGGGGCCCGCCGGGTTGTTGTCGTACGAGCCATCACAGAAGCCGACGACCCATCCTCCGCCGCCAGGTCCCTCAAATCAGCCCTCCCAGCGCCCACCTAACCTTTCCACGTGTCAGGGCCAATCAACTTTTACCTTGCTGCATAAGTGACACACCATTGATGAAACAGTCCCAAGCTGTGGCTCGGGTGGCGGGGTAGTTCATCCCTTGGATGCAAAACGGAACTTATATCAAAGGACCAACAAATTCGGAGGCGCAGGGCCACTACAAGTACCGCAAACGTCCTATCTCCGTGACCCGCCTGCGCAGGCAACGGATGATCCCATGGCTACTTTGTGCTTTTTAGGTTTGGGGTAGAGCGGGTTCGGGAAGGTAAACCTTGCCGCCTGAGGCGCGGAATTCGGCGGACTTTCCTGCCATCCCGGCGATAGCTTCCTGCGCGGCGGCGCCCCCGAATTGGTCCCTGATGTCCTGGGAGATCCGCATGGAACAGAATTTCGGTCCGCACATCGAGCAGAAGTGTGCAGTTTTCGCCGGTTCGGCAGGAAGTGTTTCGTCGTGGAACTGCTCAGCCGTCTCGGGGTCCAGCGAAAGCGCGAACTGGTCACGCCACCGGAACTCGAAGCGTGCCTTTGAGAGGGCGTCGTCCCGCTCCCCAGCGCCCGGATGTCCTTTGGCTAGATCGGCGGCATGCGCGGCAATCTTATAGGTGATCACTCCGGTCTTGACATCGTCCCGATTGGGCAGGCCGAGGTGTTCCTTCGGCGTCACGTAACAGAGCATGGCGGTGCCGTACCGGGCGATTTCGGTCGCCCCAATTGCCGACGTGATGTGGTCGTAACCTGGCGCGATGTCGGTGACGAGCGGGCCGAGGGTGTAGAAGGGGGCCCCGTTGCACAATTCCTGCTGCCTTTCCACGTTCTCCCGGACCAGGTGGAAGGGGATGTGGCCAGGTCCCTCCACCATGACCTGGACGTCGTACGCCCAGGCCCGTTTCGTTAGCTCGGCAAGGGTGTCCAGTTCGGCGAACTGCGCGGCATCATTGGCGTCCGCGATGGACCCGGGTCGCAGCCCATCACCGAGTGAGAAGGCGACGTCGTACCGGGCGAAAATCTCACACAGTTCATCGAAGTGCGTGTACAGGAAGTTTTCTTGATGGTGAGCTAGGCACCACCCGGCCATGATCGATCCACCCCGGGAGACGATGCCAGTGACGCGCTCGGCGGTGAGTGGAACGTAGCGCAGCAGCACTCCGGCGTGGATGGTCATGTAGTCCACGCCCTGCTCGCACTGCTCAATAACAGTGTCGCGGAAGATTTCCCAGGTCAGGTCGTTAGCCTCGCCGTTCACTTTCTCCAGTGCTTGGTAGATGGGTACGGTGCCAATGGGCACCGGGGAGTTGCGGATGAGCCACTCACGGGTGGTGTGAATGTCATCTCCTGTTGAAAGGTCCATGACGGTGTCTGCGCCCCACTGGGTTGCCCACTGCATTTTGCTGACTTCTTCGGCGATGGAACTGGTGACCGCCGAATTGCCGATATTGGCGTTGATCTTCACGAGGAAGGCCTTGCCGATAATCATCGGCTCCGATTCGGGGTGATTGATGTTGTTGGGGATGATCGCGCGCCCGGCTGCGACTTCGGAGCGGACCAGTTCGACGTCGCAATTTTCGCGTAACGCGACAAACCGCATCTCCTCGGTGATGACCCCGTGACGCGCGTAGTGCATTTGCGTAACGATCTTCCTGTCGCGGGAGCGCAGCGGGATGGGCTGCACACCCTTCCATTCCTGGCTGGCACGGCCGCGGCGGACCGCCGACTTGCCGTCGTCGAACAGGTTCCGTTCGCGCCCCTGATACTGCTCGACGTCGTCCCGGCCGTCAATCCAGGGCCGCCTCAGCGGCGGCAGGCCCACCACCGGATCACTGCCCGGACCGGCGGTGCGGTAGACGCGAAGTGGTTCGTTAGGACGGTTGCCCGGTGAGTTTTCGAGGGCGATTTCCGTGACCGGTACAGCCAGCCCATGCTCGGAATCGTGAACATACGAAAGGGACTGTGAATTCATAGCACTCAAAGGTTCCTACTTCCTTCGCCGGCATTACCCGGACAGGTTCAACGGTCGCGGACTGCCTCAGCCCGATCTCAGCCCCTGCAACAGGGCACCCGTGTGGATAAAACGACCCTAACACCCCTACCCAGAAAAGTGGGACCTGCGGTCCGGCCCCAACACAATGAACAAACTCGAATAAATCGATTCGAACGGGCAACTTGTGGGAGCAATGAGTGATAACGATGGCCGTAGATAATCCGAGCATCAAACGCATCCTTTCCCGGTATTACCCGGACAGGTTCCTGCGGCCAACAATGCTTTCATTCGCCCTGTTTGCCTAGTAGATGCCCAAGCTCCCGTTCTACCGGAAGTGACCGTAGTCTCGCTGCTGCCTAGGCTTAACCCTTCGGAGACAGACACCCTGCAAAAGGGCTGTTCCTAACCGCATCCGTTGGGGACCCTGGCTCTGTTCTACGAACGGGATGCTGAAAGGCTAGGGTGGCAGTCAAGCACATCGCCCTGCGTCGCTATCGGGGGTATCAGCCGCGTTGACGTACGTTCATTGCGTGATGCCGGTGCCGCCGGGGCGGCCGTTGTTTCAGCGGTCTGCGCAATCGACGATCCCCGGACCGCAGCCGAATCGCTTAAGGAGGAATGGTGTTACTAGAAGCTTCAACGCTGCACCGCATACCGCGGGTCCTCAGCATCGCCGGAACAGACCCGACCGGTGGTGCCGGGATCCAGGCCGACCTGAAAAGCATCGCCGCCATGGGCGGGTACGGAATGGCGGTCGTCACGTCCCTCTTGGCACAGAACACCCTCGGTGTCCGTTCCGTTCACACGCCGCCGGCACATTTCCTGATTGAACAGCTCGAAGCGGTCAGCGATGACGTCACTATCGACGCCGTGAAAATCGGCATGCTGACAGATGCGGGAACCATCACCGTCGTCCGGGACTGGCTCCGCCAAGTGCACCCGCCGCTGGTAGTACTGGATCCCGTCATGGTAGCCAGCAGCGGGGACAGGCTCCTGGCTGCCGACGCCGAAACCGCGTTACGGGAGTTGGTGAGCCAAGCGGATCTGGTCACCCCTAATCTTCCCGAACTCGCGGTCCTGGTGGATGAACCAAAGGCCGAGGATTGGCCTGCAGCTATCGAACAGGGCAAGAAGCTGTCCACAGCATCGGGAACAATCGTGCTCGTCAAAGGCGGCCACCTGTCAACAGAATCCAGTCCCGACGCACTCGTCGATGTCACCGGTCGGATAGGTCGTGCCAGCGAAAGCGTCGTGGAATTCATCCACCCTCGGGTTACAACCAAAAACACTCACGGAACCGGGTGTTCCCTGTCCTCCGCCGTCGCTACCGTCATGGCACGCACCGGTGATTGGGCCGATGCCGTCCGCCAGGCGAAGAACTGGTTGCAGGACACACTCATCCACGCCGACGAATTACAGGTAGGACACGGCAACGGGCCTATCAACCACTTCCACCAGCTATGGGCCGCGGCCCATACCCTGCAGCACAAACAGGACAGCAGCACGCCTTAAGGAAGAGGGCGTGTCCTATCGGTTTCGGGCCCAATAAGTCCGCCGATGAATACGAGAATCCCGGCGAGAACGGGCAATAGATGATTCGGTGCCATCCGTAGGTGCCACCGGACTACCGACGAGGGCTCATGCCAGCTGGACTCCTACCCGGGGACCCAACCATGGGTTTCATGATCCCAAGTGCTGACCTCGATGCTTACGCAGACAAGATGCGCCAGCTTGTGGGAAAGGGTACGGATTTCGAGGTCGACGCACGGTTTATAGACATGCTGGCCCACCGCAACAGTCGGATCCTCGATATAGGGTGCGGCATCGGATCGGCAGCTAACGCACTGCGTCAGAGCGGGCACAGGGCTTACGGCATTGATCCGACTCGGGCGGTTCTGGATGTGGCCGAGGACATTTTCGATGGAGGTTGGTATCGACAACTGGCAGTGGAAGAACTATCCGACGAGCGCCTGCGCGCCGAGGGTCTTCCCGACCGGTACGAGGTCATCCTGATGTCAGGCAACGTGCCAGCGTTCCTTTCTGAAGAGATTTTGGAGGACGCTTTCAGGAAGGTCTCTGGGCTGTTAGTAGACGGTGGTTTGTTTGTCGTTGGTACCACCGCTGCTACAAGGGGTGGTCCGAAGGCCCAAGACGCCGCGGCAAGGCTCGCAGGATTACTGTTCCTGAATCGATTCTCCGATTGGCACCTCAGCTCCTTCGAACAGGACTCAGCCTGGTCGGTGAGCGTTCATTCCAAACCAGGTGCGCTAAACGCTCATACCGGACCCGACGGGATCTTCATCCTGAAGCACTGACACCCGAATAGCCGGTCTCAGTGAACCGTCCCGGGAATCATGCCGCCTGTTTGTTGGCGGCGGCGTCGGGTGACGGACCGGCTTGTAGATCATAATATGTTTGCTCGTATTCCTCTGCTGCAACCCGGCTCAGTTTTTCCCGTAGCTCTGCCCGGGGGCGGGGGCGAAGTGGGTGGTTGCCGGCGCCGAGTTGATCGTCTGGACGATCCGTTCCGCCAGCGCACGTAGTTTGATCTGTTGATGCCTGGCAGCCCGCCGGAGTATTTGAACCGCTTCAGCCTGGGTGCAGTGGTTCTGGGCGATAATAATTCCCACAGCCATGTCAATGTTCGTGCGTGATTCCATGGCTGCGTGAAGATCCGCCGCAGCGTCTCGATAGAACGCCAGTTTAAGGGCCAGCTCAAGGCTGCTGGCGGCCTCACCCGCGTACAGTTCAAAATGTTCAACAACGTTCGGGGTGAAAACCTCGGGCTTGCGACTGTAGAGGTTGAGCGCGACCCCGTCGTCTCCACCGATCACCACGGGTATGGCAAGGATTGAGGCAAACCCGCGGTCCTCCAAACCTTGGAAGAACACCGGCCATCGCCTATCGCTACGGACATCTGCGACAACAACAGTCCGCCCGGTCCGGGCAGCTTGGATGCAAGGACTGTCGCTGTAACCGTGCTGAACCTCATCCAGTTCAATAGCCTCGCCGCTGCTGCCCGCGGTCACAAACCGGTCCCTTCGTTTGAGGGTGATCCCACACAGAACCTCGACCTTCGGACCCAGGATTTTCGACGCGTGCACAGTGAACGCCTCGAGGAACACCTCGACATTCTCGGACCGCAGAATCAGCTCCTGAAGCTGCGCTGCAACCGACCCCACACCCTGGCCTTCTGCCATGGCTACAGTCTAGAACCGGCGGCACCACGCACCAGGGTATGTGGACCATATTCTCGCTGACACAACAAAAGCTGACACAACAAAGAGGCAGTTTTTCTGACATTCATGTCCGGCCCTCGGCTAACCTTTAGTGGGCTGGGGTATTCATTGATATCGCTGGGAACTATACGCCCCCTGGTGTACAGGGCAGTCGGTCCCAGGAAGCGAGTTGAAGGCTATTCATGGATGCACGAACACAGCAGCAGCTCACCGTCGCCGGTGCGACCCAGACCCGAATGAAACCGGCCCAGTTGTGGATCGAGTACTTCGCCCGGGGTGGAGTGCTGTCCCAGATTGAGCTGGAGGCCTACCTGTTAGGCGTGGTGGGCTTGCCCCCGGTTGAACGAGACATCCTTGCCCTCACCCTCAACGAAATTCTGCAGAACACCACTTCGCAGTACCGCGTCCCCTACAGCACCGACGCTGAGGTAACGAGTACTAACAGTACGGGTCAGATGATTTCTGGCAGCCTCGATCAGGCGCAGGAGATTGTGGATCAGGCGCTCAGCGATTTGGGCGCCGCTGGTGTGTCCTTCCTCCTGCCGGGAGAGGCCGAATATCAGCGGCTGGTGGCCGTTGACCAGACCGGTTTGGTAGACACCGCCGCCGAGGAACGCTTCGACCGGATCACCCGTCAGGCACAGGAACACTTCGGGGTCAGCTCTGCAAGCGTGGCCCTGATCACTGACCGGAGGCAGTTCCTCAAATCGGTTGTAGGACCGCTCGGTCAGAACACGCCCCGGGACGTTGCGCTGTGCAATGAAACCATCCGCCGGGCCGGTCCGCTGATCATCAACGACACATTGGCCGATCTGCGATTTAGGGACAATCCACTGGTCACCGGCGAACCGCGCATCCGCTTCTACGCCGGGTACCCGATATTCGGGACGAAAGGGTGGGCCGTTGGCACTTTCTGCATCATCGACCAGAAACCCCGGGGCTTCTCCGCAGACGACCAACAAGAACTCAAAGCCCTAGCAATGATCATCCAACAGGAGATCAATAACTGAGGAATGGGCTGCGGTATCGATCGCAACGTTGGCTGGAATGCAAGCGGTGCGGTGCTCGGTGATGTCGGTCATCCACAATTGATCTAGCGCCGTCGCCGTGAAGTTCCGCTGGACATGATCATCGTGGACCGGTGGGCCAGCTTTGCGGGTCAGACCGCGTTTTTTGGTGAAGACGGACCAGATGCGTTGGCTGCTGCACAACCGGGAGACCCCGTTGTCTCCGACGGTGAAGCCCCGAACTTCGAGTTCGTCGGCGATGAACCGGTACCCGAACGCGGGGCCGCGTTGAATGTGATTTGATACCGCACCCGTCGAGCGCGGAAGTGCAAGGAGGATCCTTGGGCCACTCAGGTGAGGATCGAAGCGAGGAGGGTCACTGATCGGGTGGACCTGTGTTCTGCCGTCCGACGACGGTGGGGTAGACCAACCAGAGTAGGGCTGCGGCGACCAACAGGCCGATCAGGACGACTAGTGCTGCCGTTCTATCAAGCACGATGTCAAAGACGAGGGCAGCACCGCCGGCCGCGAGGAGGGCAGTGCCCAATAGCGAAAAACGCACCAACACGGCACTGCGTTCGACTATCTGCCGTTTGAGGCGGCGCCGGAACAATGACCGGTGAAGACCGATCGGTCCCAGCAGCAGAACAATCATCACTGCAGCGATAATCACCAGGATCAGGTAGGTGACACGCTGGACGTCGTCGAGGTCGTCGAACGTGGGTTGAAACGGGATCGTGAATAAAAAAGCAATAAGAATTTGTGTGCCCGTTTGCATCACCCGCAGTTCCTGCAGCAGTTCATTCCAGTTCCGATCCGACTGCTCCTCAAGGGTTTCCTGTCGAGTCTGATCCACGATGGTCTTGTCGGCTGGCTTTTCCATAAGTCTTCCTCAATGTGTTGCAATGCCTATAAGAGCGCAGGGTACCTGAACCTCTTCACACCCGGATAGGGCCGAATGTCCGGACCGAAGATTACTGTTATCCCTTTCAAGCAGCGGGTTCCATCTCGGGCTCATATGGATTTCCCATGGAAGGGATCGGATACTCAGCCCAGGGGAGGCGATGGTCCTGAGACCACCATTGCCGCCTCGGGGAGCCGCGTTCGTACCGTGGCGAATCCGCCCGAGGGAGTTCATAGTCGTTCGTCGCGAGGCATCTCACGCGACTACTAGTCAATTTCGATCTCGCGACATTGCACGCATTAGTCATGTGCGCTTTCGTCATTTCCTCGATGAGATATTCGAGAAAGGAGGTTCGTACATCATGAGTCTCACGGCTTCAGAGCGTACACATCTCTGTATTGGTCTGGGACTCACCCGAGACTTCGTCCTATATCGGGACCGCCTGTCTTCTCAGTCTGATCAAACCCTCAGGACAGGTAGTAGGTCTCCGGCAAGGGCGACGGTGCCGAGCAGGTGCGGCAACAACAGGGCAGAAAAAGGGGTGTGCACATTGTGCACACCTTGGGTGTCGGACTGGGGCGGATCGGTGCCGGTTTGGGGAGGTTTGGGGAGGTTTTCGGGGGAGGCCAGTGTTTGCAAGGGCTGAAAGCCGGTTCAAGTCCCACTTCGGGCACAGTGTTTCCCCTAGTCAGAGGCTGTTTCGCTCTCTGACTGTGCACAAACTGGCTCAGATGGTGAACAGGGTGTGCCTGTTCTGGTGGGTGGGTTACCGTTTCCAGTGCAGGGTCACCTCCTTTCTCTCCTGAAGCCCTTGGTGGGCTTTCTTACTACTTCATGGCGCAGTGGCGGGGAAGGTACATGACTTTGGTAAAAGTTCTTTCGAACGATTTTCCCTCCTGGTGCCGTTCTGATAGAGGAGTCACTGCTGGGCATGAGGGGCCGGAGTGCAACTTGGGGGACCGGGAGAGGGCCGAACTTTTGGGAGGAGATGAGCGACGGAGGAGCGCCGAACGAAAGTTTGGTCAGCTCCCGGCGCATCGCGCCCTGATTGCGCGGAAGACCCGCCCAGCAACAATGGGGATCAGAATGACACACCGCGATGATGCTTCTTCCCGATCTACCTGCCCTGGCAGGTGCGAGTGCGAGCTGTTGTCCGTAGCTGGCCTTTATGAGTTCTGGCCCAATCCCGAGTTGCCCGAGGAGCACCCGGATAAGTGGTTGGTCACTGCCACTGCTATTTCGACGTCGGCCACCGACGCGCTGGGGCATATCCACGAACGCTCACCGCTGATCATCCTCAAAGTCCTCCAAGCGGACTGGCTGGACCCGGCGACCACGGTCAAGAACCAAGTCCGAGAGCTGGTCAGCTCCGTGCCCGAGCCTCATCTGGTGCCCCGAGTCATCGGCAACGAAGTCGGCTCAGTGGGCACAATGGCCCACAGCTCATCGAATTAGCCCAATAGCTTGCCAATCACACTTGAGCCACCAAAGCGAGACAATTTCTCGGGCGGGGTATACGCGAATCTCCTAGTCAGACGGCACTAATGTCTTAACCGAAAACCTGGTTAGAAACGTGCGTTGCGGTGGGGGACCGGCTTGCGGAACAGCGCAATCGCCACTCAAGTCTGTGATTAGTCGCCATTCCTAGCGGACAGTCACACCAACAGTTCGCCCACAACGCTGAGCGAACCAGAACTCATCTCCAACGAGTAGAAGCGGAACATAGAAACCGGTACTGATTTCCGCTACGTAATCGGGCATGTTTCTGCTGGACTGACCAAGTTACGCTCCGTGATTGCGGATACGAACGAATTCGTTACAACCCGCTGTCCATCGCAGGCAGAAAGTCTACTGGGGAACGGTGCGCCCGTTACTAAGTCGAGGGGAATAGCTCAAAGAAGGAGCGGCCACAGCAACCGGAGCGTAGGCGTCGCATTTTCCGGATCATCTAGCGTCCTTGGGTGCTGGTCGGCGGTCCCGCGCGTAACCTCGGTTGATGCTTGCCTGGCGATGGATAGCGAGGCGGATGATCTCGACATGGTCGAGGTGCTCGATCTCCCGGCGGATAAGGAGTACTACCCGTCGTACGGGCGTGGGATCGACGAGTGGCCGTGCGGTCAGCCCTTTGGGAAGGTCACCAATGGCGAGCCGGGGTAGTACCGTGACCCCGACTCCTGCCGTGACCATGGCCAGAATGCCGTAATGGTCTTCAGCTCGGGCCACATAATTGGGGGTAAAGCCGGCAGCCTGGGTGACATGGTCAATGACTTCACCGGTAGGCCCGCCGAAGACGTCGAGGTCGACCATCGATTCTGCTGCCAACTGGACAACCGCCATCTCTGCCTGCCGAGCCAAGGGATGGGCCTGGGGCAGAACCACCATGTAGTCGTCATCGATGAGCTTCTCCCGCCGGTATCCGGGCACTCCGATAGGCCCGGCATGTCCGGGTTCATTGGCAATATCGACATCGCCGAACCGGCGTTCGGCACTCATCAGCGGCTCATTGGTCATGATGTTGAACTGCAGGTCCGGGAACTGCCTGACTGCCTCACGTAACACCCCGGGGATCCACTCCTTAGCTACCGATGAGAAGCATCCGATCGCCAGTCGCGACCGAGGGCCGGACCTGACCGCCTCGGTAAAGGCGGCAAGCCTGTCGGCTTCGGCGAACAGCGCCTCAGATTCATCGGCGAGCCGTCGACCGGCCTCGGTGATCTCGATTCCCCGCCCGACCCTGCGGTAAAGCGGAAACCCCACAGATCTTTCCAAGGCGATGATGTGTTGGCTGACGCTGGCCGGCGCGTACTGGAGATTGCGGGCAGCACCACTAACGGAAGCTGTTCTCACCACCGCCCGCCAAACCCTTAACCTGTTCAAATCCCACACCCCACCATCATAAGTCGTCACCTTATGGTTGTACGCGATCATGTGCTTTTCATTCTGTTCAAGACCAGTCACTCTGGGAGGACCGGGTACAGGAGGACGAGGCACAAGGAGTCGACCATGGGCGCACTGATATTTCCACTTTGCACTGTGGGCGCGGTGTATTTCGGCATCGGACGAGGCGCCTGCCCGCGGGCAGAACGCCTCCCGTGGCATGAGCTTGACCACGGTGATGTGCTGGCCACGCTGCGATGCGGCTGGCATGCTCTCGGGCAGCATTCCGACCTGGCCCGGGTGATGGGTGAGATGCAGCGGGAGCACCGGTGACAGGCGCAGAATACTTATCCTTCCTCGGAGCAAGCATCATCCTGGCGCTGACACCCGGGCCGGACACCTTCCTCATGTTGAAATTCGGTACCCACCATGTGCGTACCGGACTCATCTACACCGCAGCCGTCACCCTGGGCGTCATCGTCTGGGCGGTGCTCGCACTGACGGGAGTCGCGGTGCTGCTGGAGCAGTTCCCTGGCGTCCGTACTGGCCTAACGTGGATTGGCGGCAGCTACCTCACGTATTTGGGTATATCAGCCCTCTACCAAGTGAAACGCAGCCGGAAGGGCAGGAACCGCAGCGCCTGCCCTTTCAACTACTAGTGAACTGCCGACCCGCTACTCGGAAGGAACCGAGAACGATCGGAGTGCGACCGCTGGCAGCTCAGGCGATGCAATCACGGCTGTGCCCCGAACATCTACAGCCGGTGACGGCACAAGGAACACTGCCCGCTCCGTGTTCCGCACTGGCGTCATCAGCTCACTAACGAATCCGAAGACCGGCCTCTTCTTTCTGGCACTACTGCCACCATTTCTCCCGCAGTCGCCCAGTCCGATCGACCACACCCTGCTCGTGGCAACAGTTGCCGGCTGCATCCTGCTCTACGGTGCGCTACTGTCCGCGGTTGCCGACCGGGTCGGTCGGTCACTCACCGCCGGCTCCGGACCGATCGTCATTGATGCCGTAGCAGGTGTAGTGCTCATCGTCCTGGGTATCACGGTCGTGCTGATCTAACACTGCCGATTAGCCGTCAGCCACCAAAGAGCTAGCCAAAACAATCACCGATGTGTTCGCCAAAGCCGCACGCTCAACCCTCGTCAATCGGAATCAGTTGAACCGCCATACCAGACCGCAATTAACCGCTATTCCCAATTAACAGTCACAACTGACCAAGTTACGCTCCGTTATTGCGGATACGAACGAATTCGCTACAAGGTGTGCATCGCGGGCAGAAAGTCGGCTGGGGCCGGATGTCCGTTATCGAATCGAGGGGAACAACCTAAAGAAGGAGCGGCCACAACAGCCGGAGCGTAGGCGTCGCCCTTTTCCGGATCATATAGCGTCCTTTGGGAGTTGGGGCAGCAAGCGCTAGGCCGAGACCAGTTCGTGCCAGTCCGCCACGAGGGGTAGGTTGTGGGCCTCGGACACGGAGTGGTGGGCAACATGACCGGCAGCGATGTTCAGGCCGGCGGCGAGGGCGGGGTCGCGGTCGAAGGCGGCCTTGACGCCCAGGTTCGCGAGGGCCGCCGCATACCGAAGAGTGACGTTGGTAAGCGCGTAGGTGGAGGTGTTCGGCACGGCGCCGGGCATGTTGGCCACGCAATAGAAGATGGTGTTGTGGACCTTGTACGTGGGTTCCTGGTGCGTGGTGGGGCGGGTGTCCTCGAAGCAGCCGCCCTGATCCACGGCAATGTCCACCAGGACTGAGCCCGGCTTCATGCGGGCCACCAAATCGTTGGTCACCAGCTTGGGCGCCTTGGCACCGGGGATCAGGACGGAACCGATCACCAGGTCCGCGTCCACCACTGACTTCTCGATCTCGTACTTGTTCGACGCAACCGTCTTGAGTCGGCCCCGGTACAGGGCGTCCAGTTCACGCAGGCGGTTGATGTTGATGTCCAGGATGGTGACGTCGGCGCCGAGGCCCAGGGCCATGGCGGCCGCGTTGGTGCCGGCTACGCCGGCACCCAGGACAACCACGTTGGCGGGCCGGACGCCGGGTACGCCGCCGAGCAGCACGCCCTTGCCGCCGGCAGGGGCCAACAGAGAGGATGCGCCCATCTGCACGGAGAGGCGGCCGGCTACCTCGGACATGGGGGCCAGCAGAGGGAGGGCGCGGCCTACCTGCACGGTTTCGTAGGCGATGGCGGTGACGCCGGAGTTGATGAGCTCCCGGGTGAGTTCGGGTTCGGCGGCGAGGTGCAGGTAGGTGAAGAGGATCAAGCCCTTGCGGAAGCGGTGGTACTCGGACTTGATGGGTTCCTTGACCTTCATGACCATGTCAGCGCGGGACCAGACATCGTCCGCTTCGGTGACGATCTCTGCGCCGGCGATGGCGTATTCCTCGTCCGTGATGCCCGAGCCTAGCCCTGCGCCGCGCTCCACCAGGACCGCGTGGCCGTGCGTGCGGAACTCATGGACTCCGGCGGCGGTGATCGCCACCCGGAACTCGGTGTTCTTAATTTCTGCGGGGACACCAATGATCATTTCGTAGCTCCAGTCCAGACTCTTCTGAGGCCGCCGGATACTCGGTGTCCGGGCTTCCCCTTGACAGCCTTTGTAAGGGCGGCGTCTCAAATTTAATTACATTAGTATTGTTGACAATACTACACAAAGCGTTGGGTTGTGTAACCCAGCTCACAGCGAAGCGTCCCTTGATTTAGTGGCCGGCGGGGCCGGACGAGTGGAGACGAAGCTTCGAGGCCACTTCGGCCGTCATTGACCTGGGGCCAACCCACCCTCGAAAAACACGGCGGGCGCACCCTTGAAGGTGTCAAAGCCTGCGTCGTCGCACGGCTCCTGGCCCTCGCAGCGGAATCTGGCATAACTGGCTGACCGGCACGCCCCGAAAAGGATCGCTGATCGCCAACGACCACTGAATCCAATAGCAATTAAACATCTAGTAAACTATTAAATTGTCAACTATGAGACAGGATGGCAGTGGTCGCTAAAAGTTCCAGAACTCAACCGGGTCCGCTTGGTGGAGCTCATCGCAGCAAGGACGGAAACAGGATGAAAAGGGGAGCCTTAGGCTCGGTCGTACAGGAGTCCACTCCGGTCATTATCGCCCGCAAAATCCGCGATGCTATTGCCGGCGGTGACTTCGCTCCGGGCGTCCAGCTCGGAGAAGCTGAACTGGCCAAAGAACTCGGCGTTAGCCGCGGCCCTCTGCGCGAGGCCATGCAGCGCCTCACCCAGGAAGGGTTGCTGGTCAGTCATCGAAACCGGGGCCTCTTTGTGGTCTCGATGGACGAGGACGACTTCCGGGACATCTATCTGGCCCGCTCCGCTGTTGAGGCTGCCGCCATCAGCCGCGTGATCAGTACGGACCCCCAGGGTAGCGCCGCCAAGCTGATGGAAACTGTGCGAGCCATGGAGGACACCGCCGAGTCCCCGAACAGCGAGGCGATGACAGAAGCGGACATGAGCTTCCATGCCCTCCTGGTAGAGCTCGCAGGGAGTCCACGCCTGAAGAAAATGCATGACACACTTTTGACGGAGACGCAGATGTGCCTCAATGCCCTCAAGAGCACTTACGACACGGCCGATCGGCGTATTGCCGAACATAAGGGCATTGCAGAGGCTATTTCCCGCGGTGACTCGGACCTCGCCGAGAAGCTCATGGCCGAGCATATGGATGACGCGCTGATGCGGCTGATCCCCTAATCGCCTTCGATACACCCTGAGCCTTCCCAGAAGGGCGCCGGTGCAATGTGCCAACGGCCCTTTGCTGTGCCCCGATAACTTTCCTACCTGTTGCCTCGACAAGGGGACAGGGGCGTAATCTGATGAACGACACATTTGCTCCGGGCGCGGGGTTCACGACTCCAGACGAAACGTCCCGAGCAGGCAAGAAAGTGCTCCATCGGGCCATCGCTGCCTCGGCTATGGGTAATGCCACTGAATGGTTCGATTATGGCGTTACGCTGTAGCCGCCACATACATCACCGCCAACTTCTTCCCCCGGCGAAGGCGCCGTGGGAAGAGTCTGGACGCTCGCCTCCTTTGCCCTTTCTTCCTGGTGCGGTCGCTGGGCGGGCTGTTCTGGGGTCCCCTGGGCGACCGGATGGGACGCAAGAGGGTCCTGGCGCTGACCATTATTGTAATGGCAGCCCCGACCTTCGCAATTGGCCTTCTCCCGACGCACGCGCTGGTCGGCTGGCTGGCCTCGGCCCTGCTGATCCTGCTGCGAATGATTGAGGTATTCTCAACCGGCGGAGAGTACGGCGGTGCGGCTGACTTCATGGCCGAATACGCGCCGGACAAGAAGCGCGGCTTTTATGGCATCTTCCTTTAGTTCGGCACGCTGGGCGGCTTCGCCCTCGGTTCCCTCGTTGTTCTGCTCTGCATGCTGATCCTGGGTGAAGGTGCCATGACCGAAGGGGGCTGGCGGCTTCCCTTCCTGATTGCGGTCCGGTGAGTATTATCGGCATGTACCTGCGTAACAGGCTTGAAGTCACCCCGGTTTTTCGGGAACTGGCGGCCAGCGGAGAGCCGGAACCGGCCACGAGCACAGCTGCAAAGGACCTGGTGCGGCATTATTGGCGCCCCCATGCTGGCGCTCACCTACATGCCTACGTACCTTGAGGGTTCGGTGGGTATGGTTGCCAATACGGTGCTGACTCTGATGTTCGTGGGGCAGATTGCCGTGATGCTGATGATTCCGCTGGCCGGCGCCCGCTCCGACAAGATCGGAGGCAAGCCAATGTGGTTTCTTTTCCTTGATTGGCCTGTTTGTGCTGGCCATCCCGATGCACATGATCATGGCTAGCGGCTTCTGGTTTGCGATGCTTAGACGCGCGGGATGGCCATGTACTTGATCTCCAGGAACTCGTCCAGACCCACGCGTCCGCCCTCACGGCCCAGGCCGGAGGCCTTGATGCCGCCGAACGGAGCCGCCGGGTTGGAGACGATGCCCGTGTTCAGGCCAACCATGCCCACCTCGAGTTCGTCACCGACGCGGAAGGCGCGGTCCAGGTCCTGGGTGAACACGTAGCTGGCCAGGCCCCACGGGGTGTCGTTGGCCAGCCGGAGCACTTCCTCTTCGGTGTCGAACGGGATGACCGGAGCCACCGGGCCGAAGATTTCCTCGCTCATCAGCGCCGCGTCGGAGCTTACATCGGACAGCACAGTGGGGGAGTAGAAGTAGCCCTTACCCTCGGGACGGGACCCGCCGCAAACCACGGTGGCGCCCTTGGAAACGGCGTCATCCACGAGCTCCTGGACCTTATTCAGTGCCTTCTCCTCCACTAGGGGTCCGACATCGGTGCCGTCCACTGCGCCGTCGCCCACTTTCAGCTCACCCAGGCGCTTGGCGAGCCGGGCGGAGAAGTCGGCGGCAACGGAGCGCTGGACGAAGATACGGTTGGCGGCCGTGCAGGCCTCGCCCATGTTCCGCATCTTGGCAGCGAACGCACCTTCCACGGCGCGGTCCAGGTCAGCGTCTTCAAACACGATGAGGGGTGCGTTTCCACCCAGTTCCATCGAGGAGCGCATCACGTTCTTGGCAGCCTGCTCCAGCAGGCGCACGCCCACGCCGGTGGAACCGGTGAAGCTGACCTTGCGGGCAATGCCGCTTTCCATCCACGGGGTCACTACGTCGGAGGCCTTGGTGGTGGTGACAACGTTCAGCACGCCCTTGGGAAGGCCGGCCTCGATCAAGATGTCCGCCAGCGCCAGCGAGGACAGCGGGGTGAGGTTGGCCGGCTTGAAGACCATGGTGCAGCCCGCTGCGATGGCGGGGCCGATCTTCCGGGTACCCATCGCCAGCGGGAAGTTCCACGGCGTCACCAGGACGCATGGCCCTACCGCCTCCTTCGTGACCAGGATGCGGTTCTTGCCGTCACCGGTCGTGGTCATGTCACCGCCGATACGGACGGCTTCCTCCGAGAACCAGCGGAAGAACTCGGCAGCGTAGGCCACCTCGCCCCTGGCCTCGGCGAAGGGCTTGCCCATTTCCGTGGTCATGATCAGAGCCAGCTCGTCCTGGCGGGCCATAATCAGGTCGTAGGCACGGCGCAAGATCTCGCTGCGCTCCCGGGGCGCGGTCTTGGCCCACTGCTTCTGCACCCGGCCGGCCGTTTCGATCGCCCGGCGGGCGTCCTCGGGCCCGCCGTCGGCAACGGAAGCGATGACTCCCTCGGTAGCGGGGTTGATGACGTCGAACCGTGCGCCGGAAGCCGCTTCGGCCCATTCTCCGTCAATGTAAAGATTGGTGCTGACCTTGGCGACGGCGTCGAGCGCCTTCTGCGAGGTCTGCGGGTCGGTGGTTGCCTGGATGCTCATGAGGGATCCTTTTCGTGGGTGGAAGGGAGTGGCTGGCGGCTGCGCCGGGAGTTTACTGCCGCCTGTTCGCCGGGGTCTAAAAGTTGGGCCAAATGGCGGCCCTGCCTGGAACCATCGAGCTGCTTGACCTGCATGGCGCAGGAGAAGCCGTCGGTGAGGACCACAGTGTCGACCTCCGTCTGGCGCAGCGCCGGGGCCAGCGACTGCTCGGCCACCAGCATGCTGACGTCGAAGTGCTCCTTTTCGAAACCGAAGTTACCGGCCACACCGCAGCAGCCGGTTGCGTCCACGACGCTCTCCACGCCCACCGCGCCGAGCGCCGAACGCTGGATGCCGGCTCCGAAGACGGAGTACTCGTGGCAGTGTGTCTGCAGCACCACTCGCTCCGGAAGGGGCTCTGCCGGTGCGGGTATCCAGCCGGTTTGGGTGAGCTCTTCTATGT
Source organism: Arthrobacter sp. Sr33 (assembly GCF_054511195.1). Lineage (NCBI taxonomy): Bacteria > Bacillati > Actinomycetota > Actinomycetes > Micrococcales > Micrococcaceae > Arthrobacter > Arthrobacter sp. Sr33. The sequence goes on from NZ_JBTNDD010000006.1 coordinate 228,030, forward strand.
GCGATGCGAAGCTGCGCACGCGGGCTGCCACCCGGCGGGCCTGGTCCGTGTGGACCAGCTCGGGAAGATCCTTACGCAGCGCCGCGGCGCAGCTGGGTTCCACCACCACGATGGGGCGGTCCGTGCCGTCGTCGAGCGCCACTGCCGCTTGGCCCATCAGCTTCCTGGCGGTGTCCAGCTGGCCGGTGGATATCCAGGTCAGGCCGCAGCAGGCGTCCGCCGAGCATTCCGTCGTGGAACCGGAAGCGGCAAGAACACGCGCCGCGGCACCTGCCACCTCCGGCCGGAAGCCGCGGGTGAAGGTGTCCACGAACAGCACCACGCCGTCGGCATCCGGCCCGGCGCCGTCGTCGTACTTGGTAATGGGCCCGACGCCGGAAGCTGCCACTTCGCGGCGCCACTCACCGGCACCCGCGAAGCGGGGCAGCGCCCGCCGGGTGGTGAGCCCGCCCAGTGCGGAGGCCGCCTTGGCGAGCGGAGTGGACATCACAGCGTTGACCAGCGGCGCGATCCGCCCCGTGAGTTTGAGCCAGCGGGGCAGCCAGCCCAGAGACAAGTGCGACATCGGGCGGAGCTTGCCCGCGTAGTAGTGGGAAAAGAATTCGGATTTGTAGGTGGCCATGTCAACGCCGGTGGGGCAGTCGCTGGAGCATGCTTTGCAGGACAGGCAAAGATCCAGGGCTTCGCGGACCTCCTCCGACTTCCAACCTTCCTCCACAGTGCGGGCGCCGCGGACCATGTCCTGGAGCACGCGGGAGCGGCCGCGGGTGGAATCTCTTTCATCCTTGGTGGCGCGGTAGCTAGGACACATCACGCCGCCGGAATCCGTGCGGCAACGGCCCACTCCGATGCAGCTCTGGATCGCGTGTACCCAGGGGTCCGTGCCGCTGCCCGCGGATTTTTCCGGTGCGTCAGTCTCGGTGGTGGATCCGCCGCCGGCGCCGAGCGGGCGCAGGTCGAAGCTGGTGCGCCACTGCCGCTGCGGAATGCCCTCCAACGCCAGGTTACCGTCCATAGGATCAGGATCGGTCAGGGAGCCGGGGTTGAGTATTCCCTCCGGGTCCCAGGCGCGCCGGTAGGAGGCGAAGGCCGCCAGCATGCGCGGGGAGTACATCAGCGGCAGCAGTTCGGAGCGTGCCCGACCGTCACCGTGTTCGCCGGAGAGCGAACCGCCGTGGCGGACAACCAGTTCGGCGGCTTCCTTGGTGAAGCCGCGGAACACGGACCGGCCGGCCTCGGTGCGCAGGTCATAGGTGATGCGAATGTGCATGCAGCCGGCACCGAAGTGGCCGTACATAACGCCTGTGAGGTCGTGGCTGGCCAGTAGCTCACGGAAATCCGAAAGGTAGCCGGCCAAGTTTTCCGGCGCGACCGCGGAGTCCTCCCAGCCGGGCCAGGATTCACCGCCGGTGGAGAGCCGAGCGGAAAGCCCTGCGCCGTCCTCGCGGACACGCCACAGGGAGGCCCGCTCCTGCAGGTCCGGAACTGTGCGGCCGTCCACTAGCCGGCCGCTTTCCTTGAGCCGGGCCAGCAGCCGGTCCGCTTCGGCGCGGACCTCGTCCGGGTTATCGCCGTCGAGGTCAACATAGAGCCAGGCTTTGCCCTCCGGCAGGGCCGTCACGGAGCCGTCCCCGCGGCGGAAGCGCATGGTGTCAACGATCGCCTCGTCGATGCCTTCGACGGCAGCCGGTGAGAACTCCAGGATGGTCATGATGTCGCGCGCAGCGTCCACCACGTCTGCATAGCCCAGGCACACCAGCAGGGCGGTGGCGGGCTTGGGGACGAGCTTCATCCGGGCGCCTACAATGATGGCGCAGGTCCCTTCGGACCCAGCGAGGGCGCGGGCAATGTTGAACCCGTTTTCCGGCAGCAGGTTGGCCAGGTGGTACCCGGAAACCTGGCGCTGGATGCGGGCAAGCTCAAGGCGGAACTCGGACAGGTGGTTGTGGGCCAGGTCCTTGAAGGAAGTAGTCAGGGCGGCAGCGCGGGCGGCGGAGGCCCTGTCCTTAGGGTCCGTGGCACGCAGGCCTGTGCTAGTGGCGGTGAGCCGGGCGCCGTCGGACGTGACTACGTCGATCTCTGCCACGTGGTCAGAGGTCCTGCCGTAACGGACGGAGTGGTTGCCGCAGGCGTCATTCCCCAGCGAACCGCCCACGGTGGCGCGGTTCTTGGAGGACGGGTCCGGGGCGAAGGTAAAGCGGTTGCCCGTTGCCTTCTCCACTTCGCGGGAGAGGACAGACAGAACCACACCGGGGTCTACGGTCACGGTGCCCGCAGCCTCCTCGATTTCGTGGATCGAATTCATGTGGTGGGAAAAATCCAGCACGACGCCGGGACCCATGGCGTTGCCCGCCATGGACGTCCCGCCGCCGCGGCCGATCAGCGGCGTTGCCGTTTCACGGCACGCGGCAACAACCGCGACGACGTCCTCCACTGTCCGCGGAAACACCACAGCCAGTGGGGCCACCCGGTAGTTGGAGGCGTCGTAGGAGTATTCCGCGAGGCGGCGCGGAGAGCTGTCCGCGGCCACACCTGCCGATGCCAGGCGTGCCAGCACAGCCGGCTGACCGGGGTCAGGCGAACCGGAGCGGCGGGTGCCCGTTGCCGGGCGCGCGGGGGAGTGAACGGCATCAACCATGGTTGATTCAGGCCCCAGTCGTGGCGGGCACGGCTCCGGTGACGGCGCCGACGGCGTTTTCGAAGCGTTCGAGGCCGGTGGTGATTTCGTTGGCGGTGACGACGAGGGCGGGGATGA